>CAYPDC010000048.1:0-28297 GCA_964409355.1 uncultured Cyanobacterium sp. | reverse complement strand
GTTTCTGTGGAAGAATTTACCAATTTTCTTTATAATTCCCCCCTTATTAAGGGGGCTAGGGGGGATCTAGCAGGTATATTTATTATTAGAAATCACCTAAGCTATAAGCCATGAAATTTATTTCTTGGCGGATGATGGGATATTAGCTAAATCATTGTCTATTCACCAATTTTAATTCTTTATGAGTATTGTCAGTAAACGTCAAAATAACGTGTTTATCCTCGAATTAGAGGGGGATATTGATGCTAATAGTGCGCCCGATATTAGTTCTCAAGTATTAACTACCACGGAATCAGAAAGTAAAATTCTCATGGATTTAACTAATGTGGCTTATATGTCTAGTGCAGGGTTGAGAATGTTATTAAAACTCCATCGTAGCGTTAATAATGACGGGAAAAAGTTGATTTTAGTGGGATTATCCGAAGACATCAAAGACACGATGGAAGTGACAGGCTTTCTCCAATTTTTCACCGTTTCTCCCACAGTAGAAGAAGCATTAACAATTATTAACTAAAGTTAAAAATATGGATAGAATTGACATACATCCAACCCACGAATATCAGACATATAAATTACGTCAGGGTAAATGTTTTCCCTTTGGGGCGACATTTGTACCCGGGGGCGTTAACTTCTCTATTTATTCTAGTCATGCCACTTCTTGCACCCTAGTTTTATTTGAAAAACACGCACCCAAACCCTTTATCGAAATTCCTTTTCCCCCTGAGTTTAAAATCGGTAATGTTTTTTCCATGATCGTTTTTGATCTGGATTACGAAAACATTGAATATGGCTATAGAATGGACGGGGCTTATAATGTAAAAGAAGGTCATTGGTTTAATAAAGATAAGGTTTTATTAGATCCCTATGCTAAAATCGTTGGCGGTAGAGATGTTTGGGGAGTTGAACCTGACTGGGATAATGTCTATCAACATCGGGGAAGATTGGCTTTTGATGATTTTGACTGGGAGTGCGATCGCCCCTTAGAAACTCCCGCCCAAGATTTAATTATCTACGAAATGCACGTCCGTAGCTTTACCCGTCATCCTTCCTCTGGAGTTAAACACCCCGGTACATTTGCGGGGTTAGTAGAGAAAATCCTTTACCTGAAAGAATTAGGGGTTAACTGTATCGAACTGATGCCCATTTATGAATTTGACGAGTTTGAAAATAGCCGTCTGAATGAAGAAACAGGGGAAAAACTCTATAACTATTGGGGTTATAGTACCGTAGGCTTTTTCGCCCCCAAAGCAGGATACGCCGCCACAGCTAAATTTGGGATGCAGGTGGATGAGTTGAAAAATATGATTAAACAACTGCACAAAAACGGCATTTCTATCATTTTAGACGTGGTTTTCAATCACACTGCCGAAGGCAACGAAAAAGGACATTATATTTCTTTTCGAGGCATCGACAATAAAACCTATTATATGTTAACCCCCGAAGGCTACTATTTCAACTTTAGCGGTACTGGAAACACCTTAAACTGTAATAATCCCATTGTCAGGGGCATGGTGTTAGATTGTCTTCGTTATTGGGCGGAAGAATACCATATTGACGGATTTCGCTTTGACTTAGCCTCTATTTTAGGACGAGATCCCTGGGGTGCTCCCTTAACTAATCCTCCTTTACTCGAAACCCTTGCTTTTGATCCCATTTTGGCAAAATGTCAACTCATAGCAGAGGCGTGGGATGCAGGAGGTTTATATCAAGTGGGTTCTTTTCCTAATTACGGACGTTGGGCAGAATGGAATGGGAAATACAGGGATTGTGTGCGTAAATTCCTGAAAGGGGATTTAGGATTAGCAGGAGAAATGGCACAAAGATTAATGGGATCTCCTGATATGTATAAGTGGGCAAATCGTCCCCCTACTGCCTCCATTAATTTTATCATTGCCCATGATGGTTTTACCCTAATGGATTTAGTATCTTATAACGATAAGCATAACTATGCCAATGGAGAAAATAACAACGATGGAACGAATGATAATTATAGTTGGAATTGTGGGGTGGAAGGACAAACCGATGATCCCGCTATTCTTTTTCTCAGGGAAAAACAGATAAAAAATGCGATGGGGATGTTATTAGTTAGTCAGGGAGTACCCATGATGTTAATGGGTGATGAACTCGGACGAACAAAATACGGTAATAATAATACCTACTGCCACGATAATGAGTTAAATTGGCTTAATTGGGATTTATTGGGCAAAAATCAGTCATTATTCCGTTTTGTCAAGAATTTTATCGCTTTTCGTCATGCTCATCCCGTGCTACGCAGTCCCTATCACTTAGCAAATAAAGATTATGTCGGTAGTGGCTATGCTGATATTACTTGGCACGGTACAAAGCCATGGAATGCCGACTTCTCTGGCAGTAGTCGGGTAATTGCCTTTATGCTTTGTGGTAAACACGCTTTGGGGGGAACTTATGAGGATAATTACATCTATGTAGGAATGAATATGCACTATGAAGGGTTATTCTTTGAATTACCTCAGTTACCTTCGGGTTTAAATTGGCATATTTTTGCTAATACTGGAGTAGCCTCTCCTGATGATATACACCCCCCCGGCGATGAACCTTTATTGGAAAATCCACAGGGATTATTGGTGGGCGATCGCTCCGTTGTGGTATTAGTAGGTAAGTAGAACAGACATTTGCGTCTGTGACATAAAATATCAAAATATTAATTTATTTAGGAGAAAAAAATGAGCTTTTCGGCAAATTTAAACATAGAAAATGACAAGGCAATCATTGAGTTAACAGGGGAATTAGATGCCAGTGTCGCTGGGGAATTTAAAACCAAAGTCGAAGAAGTGGCTAACACAGAAGTCAAAACTCTAGTTTTAGATATGGCTAATTTAGAATACATGGCTAGTGCGGGTTTAAGGGTTTTAGTCTTCGCAAAACAAAAAATGGGTGCTAGTGTAGAAGTCAATGTCCTTAAACCTCAAGAAATGGTTTTAGATACCATCAAAAAAGCTGGTTTACAACATAGTCTGAATATTATCGAATAAAACTTAATTATTTATAAAAAAAGGTGTCAGGTTGTAGGGGTTGAACAATGTTCAACCCGTATGGTGTCAGGTTAAATGAAAATTAAAATCTTATTTATTGTTATTTAATAAGCACCTTTTCCTTCTTCTCTCTCAAAGCAAAAGAACTAACAATAATTCAAATGGATACTTTAATTGTGGCAGGAAAACTAGAATCCCTCAGTGAAGTTGCTGAATATATAAAGGCGATCGCAGCTAAGGCTAATTTAGATAAAAAACGGATGTATAAATTAAGATTAGCCGTGGACGAAATCGCTACTAATATCATTTCCTATAATCCTGAAAATAGTCAACAAGATGAATTTATTAAGTTAACCAGTACCATAGAAAATGGGCAATTAATTGTTTCTATTGAAGATAAAGGAATTTATTTTGATCCCCTAGAAAAAATTAGTTACGAGATAGAAAATATTGATAAACCTGTTGAGGAAAAACCGATCGGGAAGTTAGGTATTTATCTAGCTATAGATGGGGTTGACGAGTTTTCTTATGAAAGAAAAAATGATAAAAACTATAATACTTTAATTGTTTCTATTGACACATAAACTACAATGACCCATTCAAAATACATTCAAGATTTTTTTGAAAAAATTGCTGGGGAAAGTTTTGATCGCACCGCTATTTTAACAGACACCGAATCATTAACTTATCAAGAGTTAGAGGCAAAATCTAATCAATTAGCTAGATACTTACACAGTTTGAATGTAGATAAAAATAAAGAGGTAATAGTAGGGGTTTGTTTGCCAAGAAAAGCAAATTTGATTATTTCTTTATTAGGTATTTTCAAAGCAGGATTTGCTTATGTACCTTTAGATCCTAACTACCCGAAAGAAAGGCTAGAATTTATGATTAATGATGCCCAATTATCAGTGATAATTACTCAGAAATCATTATTAAATAAACTTCCTTTATGTTCTGCTATTATAGTCAATTTAGACAAAGATCAAGCTAAAATTCAAGGATTTTTACCTCAAAAAATAAACCTATTACCTGATAACAATAAACTAGCTTATATTATTTATACTTCAGGTTCAACAGGACAACCAAAAGGTGTTGAAATTCTCCACCGTAATACCGTTGCTTTTATTGAGTGGGCGATCGCATTTTATAGTTTTGAACAATTAGAAGGAGTCTTAGCTTCTACCTCTATCTGTTTTGACTTATCCATCTTTGAAATTTTCGTACCCTTAAGCGTTGGTGGTACAGTGATTTTAGTTGATAATATTCTACATTTACCCGAATCTCCCCACGCCTCCCGTGTCACTCTTATTGATACCGTACCAAGTGCGATCGTATCTATGTGTGAAATAATCGGCATTCCTTCCTCTGTAACTACAGTCAATCTTGCAGGAGAAGCATTATCTAACAATATTGTTCAACAAGTATATCGCTTTGATCACATTCAACAGGTATATAATTTATATGGACCTTCCGAAGACACAACCTTTTCTACTGTTGCCTTAATTCCGAAAGGTTATGATGATATTCCCCCCATCGGTAAACCCATCAGTCAGACAGAAGTATATTTATTAGATGAAAATAAGCAACCCGTAGGGGAAGGAGAAGCAGGGGAAATATATTTAACCGGTGCAGGTATTGCCAGAGGCTATCGTAATCGAAAAGACTTAACTGCCGAGAGATTTTTACCGAATCCCTTTAGTGACAATCCTCACAACAAAATGTATAAAACAGGGGACATAGCGCAATATTTAGCCGATGGACAATTAAAATTTATTGGTAGAAATGATCAATTAGTCAAAATCAGGGGTTTTCGGGTGGAATTAGGGGAAATAGAAGCCACGTTAGAAACTTACTGCAATATTAACAAAGCAGTGGTTATTTTACATAAATTCAATGCCCAAAATCAAGAATTAATTGCCTATTTAACGTTAAATAATAACCCTAAAAATGACGAGATTATTCCACTCTTAAAAAGCTACTTAAAAAATAAATTACCATCCCATGAAATTCCTGATCGTTTTGTCATTTTGAAAGAATTTCCTCAAACTCTTAACGGCAAAATCGATCGCAAAGCCTTACCAATTCCCCCTCAAAAAAATTATCGTCAAACTGCGTATATTCCCCCTGAAAGCCCCCTTGAAATAACCATTACAGAAATTTGGCAAAATGCCCTTAATCTCGATTATATTGGCATTAATGACAACTTTTTTGATTTAGGAGGAGATTCTTTAAAAGCAATTATTCTTCTGAATGAAATCAATACTTATTTTAATAGTCATATTCCCATTGACAAATTTTTAGAAAATCCCACTATTTTAGGATTATTTAATAATCTTAACTTAGCATCTAATCAATATGATTCCCCTCAAGATTTACCATTGATTGAACAAGATAAAACTTTAGATTTAAAACTCGATTTAGTAAGCATTAAACATAATCAATATAACTTTAAACAAGGAGAAAAAACGATATTTTTAACAGGTGCAACTGGTGTATTAGGTATTTATTTATTATCACAATTATTAAAAATAACATCAGATACAATTTATTGTTTAGTAAGAGCAAATACAGAAGAAAATGGATTGAAAAGGATTAAAACAAGATTAATAAATAATAAATTATGGCAGGAAAAATGGCAAAATAGAATTATTCCTGTTATTGGAGATTTAGAGAAAGAAAACTTAGGAATTTCAGCGTTCAAATTTAATCAATTAACAGAAAAAATTGACTTAATTTATCACTGTGGTAGTTGGGTTAATATTGTTTATCCCTATTCTTTTTTAAGATTAGCTAATGTCAAAGGCACAAGAGAAATTATTAAATTAGCTAGTCAATTTAAGACAAAACCTATTTTTTATATCTCTACCGTAGATGTTTTTTCATCGCAAAAAATTACCTTGATTAAACATAATCAAATCCCCGATGGAAAGTATTTATGTACTGGCTACGCTCAAAGTAAGTATGTAGCTGAACAACTGTTACGACAGGCAAGATCAGCAGGAATTCCAGTGACAATTTTTAGACCTAGTAATATTATAAATTTCAGTAAACCTATATCATCTTTTAGTGCGGAATTTATTCCTAGAATGTTAAAAGGTTGTTTAGAATTATCGCTTTTTCCCCAGATAGATGCTATTGTCAATATCGTTTCCGTTGATTATGTTAGCAGTACGATCGCACATTTATCACAACAAGAAGAATTATTAAATCATGATTTTAATTTAGTCAATCCCCATCCCATATCATGGGATAAACTATTAAAATGGATCACTAAAAATAGTATTTTAATAAAGATAATATCTAGGGAAAAATGGTATAAACAATTACGAAAACGTATTGCTTTTAATGGGGATAATGAACTAGCACCATTTTTAAATTTGTTGCACTCTGATAACTTTTTACAGAGATCCATCGGCTCTTTTGAATTTGAGCAAGATTCTCAACTAGAAAATTTATATGATAGGATTTCTTGTCCCTGTATTAATGAAGAAGAGTTAAAAATTTATTTACTATCTTATGTTACCTGTAGTAATTCATCCTATAGCAACGGCTAAATGCTATAACTACTTTAGAAGAACCGTTATTGTTATCAAGAATAATGGCATGAACAACAAAAAAATATCTAAATCAGAAAAAATTTTTAATCAATCTTTAACCAAAAAAACTCTGGTAAAAACCATCTTAGCAGTAGGAGTAATTACTTTTATTTGTAATGGTTTAGGGTTCATTTATTTAACCAAAAAAGTCAAAGAAAATACCATTAAAAATGTCAAATCACACACAGAAGTTGTGGTCAAAAAAGAAAGTAAGACTTTTTTAGATGCTGAACAAAATACTCAAAAAATTAAGTCGGTTTTATTAAAACAGTTCGCATCAGATGTTCCTGAAAAGATTACCACATTGAATCAGGACTTTGAGCAAATTGTTGCAAGAAAAAAAGATGGTACTATCCGCAATGTCGTCCCCTTTAATCACGAAAAAACTCCCGGAGTTTTTCTCGGCAAAAACGTGATCCTTACCGAAGAAATGAAAAATCGAGTATCGGATTTTTTTGTTGTAGCCAAATTCTTTGGTATGGCATGGGAAAATCACTTCGTTAACACCTATATTCAAATTCCCGAAAATGGCATTGTTATTTATATGCCCGATTATCCTTGGACAGAAAAAGCTGAATTCGATAAAATTGTCACAACGGATGAGTCTTTTCAAATTACAACCAAAGAAAATAACCCAAGCCGTGAAAATAGATGGACAAGTATTTACTATGATGCTACCCAAGAAAATTGGATGGTTTCTAATGTAACTCCCATTGATGATTCTCAGGGTAATCATATCGGTACAATTGGTCATGATATTCTCATTAACGAATTACAAGAAAGAACTCTAAAAGAAAAAATAAAAGGTACAGAAAATATCATTTTCGATCGCAACGGAAGATTTATAGTTCATCCAGAATTAATGGAAACAATCAAAAAAAGCGATGGTAATGTAAAAGTACAAGACATAATCAACATGAACTCTCATCAAGATTATGATTGGAGTATTTATCTTGATTTAATGAAATCTATTGATGTACAAACACAAATAGAGCAAAGTGCGATCGTTCATAGCAAAAAGAATGAAACATATTATGTTGTTAATCTCATAGATGGACCTGACTGGTATTGGGTGACAGTTATTCCTGAATCGTGGTTACAACATCAAGTTTTCGTTATTGCCCGAAGCATGGTGATTGTGGGGATTTTATCATTAATAGCCATTATTGTGATCATTTATTCTCTGATTAAAAATGACATCGAAAAACCCTTGAAAGAGTTAATGTCTGCAACAGATAAAATTGCCGAGGGAAATTTAGATCACCATATAAAAATAAAGAGGAAAGATGAGTTAGGACATTTAGGATTTTTATTCAATGAAATGGCTCAAAAATTAAAAGAATCCTTCACTTCTTTGGAAAAAAACAATCAGGAGTTAGAAATGAGAGTACAAAGACGTACTCACCAATTAGAAGAGGCGAAAGAAATAGCGGAAGAAGCCAATCGAGCCAAAAGTTCTTTCCTTGCGAATATGAGTCATGAATTGAGAACTCCCCTCAATGCCATTATCGGATATAGTGAATTACTAGAAGAAGAAGCAGAAGATATGGGAGAAGAAGAATTTGTCAAAGATTTAAAGAAAATACAGGGAGCTGGAAAACATTTATTAGGCTTAATTAACGACATTTTGGACATTTCCAAAATAGAAGCAGGAAAAATGGAATTGTACTTGGAAGAATTTGACGTACAAAAAATAATAGATGAAATAATCGTTACTATCCAACCTCTCATCGAAAAAAATAACAATATTTTAAAAATAAATCGCCCTGATGACTTAGGAATCATGAAAGGAGATGTGACTAAAATTAGACAAAATATGTTCAATCTTTTAAGTAATGCCAGTAAATTTACCAATAATGGTGAAATTGTCATGACAATAAATCCTTATCAAAAAGATGAACAAGAATGGATTTCTTTTGAAGTAAAAGATAGTGGTATTGGCATGAGTCCACAGCAACAGGCAAAATTATTTAACGCCTTTACCCAAGCGGATGCTTCTACCACAAGAAAATATGGAGGCACGGGATTAGGATTAGCCATCACGAAAAAATTTACGGAAATGATGGGGGGTTATATTTTAGTCGAAAGCGAGGAGGGCGTGGGGACTACTTTCACCATTCATCTGCCGAGGAAAGTTAAAGATACTAAACAGGAAACGAAAAAACTTGACACTTCTTTAGAGTCTAATGAGTTAGTAGAAGAAAAATTTTTGAAAAGAATTTTAGTTATAGATGATGATGTCAGTATCCATGATATGGTAGCTCGTTTCTTGAGCGATAGAAACGTTGAGGTTATTTCCACCGCTAATCCTGAAGAAGCGATTCAATTAGCCCGTGAGATTAAGCCCCATCTGATTATTTTAGATGTAGTAATGCCTAAAATTGATGGTTGGTCAGTATTAAATCAATTAAAAACCGATCCTCAATTACAAAATATTCCAGTGATTATGGTTAGCTTTTTGAGTGAACGGGAAATGGGTTATACTTTGGGGGCGGCGGATTTCTTGATCAAGCCTTTGAATCAAAATCAAGTACAAAGTGTTTTGGCTAAATATCAATCGTTATTAGATAAGACAATCATGATTGTTGACGATGACGAAACCACTAGAAAAATGATGAGACGTTTATTAGAAAAACAAAATTGGCAAGTTTTAGAAGCGGAAGATGGGGAAGACGGGTTACAAAAAATGGAGGCTCATTGTCCTCAACTAATTTTATTGGACTTAATGATGCCTAAAATGGACGGATTTCAGTTTATTAGTATTTTGCGACAAAATCCGAACTGGGCAGAAATTCCTGTTATAATTATCACAGCAAAAGATCTTGATGAAAAAGAAAGACAAAAACTCAATTATTATGCTCAAGATATTATCCAAAAAGGTGGATACAACAGAGAAAGTTTGTTAGAAGAAATCAATCAACTGATTAATCAAGTGACATAAGGCGGTTTCTGTGAAAGAATTTACCAATTTTCTTTATAATTCCCCCCTTATTAAGGGGGACTAGGGGAGATCTAGCAGGTATATTTATTATTAGAAATCACCTAAACAGATGTTTAATAAATATTCTAAACTGAGGAAATTTGATTCATGGCAAAGATTTTGATAGTTGAAGACAACGAAATGAATAGGGATATGTTATCTCGCCGTCTTAAGCGTAAGGGCTATGACATCGTTATTGCGGTAGATGGAGAGGAGGGCATTACCAAAGCCTTAAGTGAAAAACCTGATTTAATTTTAATGGATATGAGCTTACCTATCATTGACGGTTGGACAGCTACGAGTCAATTAAAAGAGAAAGAAGAAACTAAATCTACTCCGATTATTGCTTTAACTGCTCACGCTATGGCAGGAGATGAACAAAAAGCCATGGAAGCAGGATGTGATGACTATGATACTAAGCCCATTGAATTACCTAGATTGTTGAGTAAAATTCAATCTTTTTTGGGTAGTTGAAAATTCCCTCTTTCCTATTCCCTACCCTAACCACTAAACTTAGATGCAAACTGGCTTATGGATACTTCAAATCTCGATAACTCTATTATTAACTCATCTTTGATTGCCAATTTACGCCATGATTTGCGTACTCCCATCAACGCCATTTTAGGATACAGTGAAATGTTGCTCGAAGATATTAGCGACTTAAGTTATTCTGAATGTCAACTTCAAGATTTAGACTGTGAAGGTGCGATCGCACTCTTGAGTAGTATTCACAATCATGGTAAGGTAATTTTAGCAAAAATAAATCAACTTCTTGTGGATGATAATTCTACGGTTTATAGAAGCATGATTCAGGAGAAAATAGTTAATATAAAACTTGAAAGTAATCCTTTAATTGAGATCATTTTAAATGACTGTAATCAACTAAAAAATAAAGAAAATAATGAGGAATTTTTGGATGATATAGAAAGAATAAATAAATCAGCTATTCGTCTGAAAGAATATTTTATCGATATTGAAAAATTAATTTTTATTAGTGCTTCTTCTGATCATAAGATTACTTCTAATACTCCTGTTAATGAATTTATCACCACTAAATATCCTAAACTCACGGAAGCAAAAAAAGATAATATTACCGGGCATATTTTGGTGGTGGACGATAATGAAAATAATCGAGATTTACTTTCCTCTTTACTTTTGAAAGAAGGGCATACAGTCACTTTAGCTATTAACGGTTTACAAGCCCTAGAAATGATCATCAAAGATAATTATGACTTAATTTTATTAGATTTGTTAATGCCAGAAATAGACGGTTATCAAGTATTAGAAAATATTAAAAATAATGATAAGAAAAAACACATTCCAATCATTATGATTTCTGCATTAGATGAATTAGATAATGTTATTCGTTGTATTGAAATTGGAGCGGAAGATTTTTTACCTAAACCATTTAATAAAGTGCTTTTACACGCTCGAATTACTGCCTGTTTAGAAAAGAAAATTCTCAGGGATAGAGAAATAGAATATCTGGCAAAATTAAATAAAGAATTAGATACTGGAAGGGAAATGCAGTTAAACTTTTTGCCTTCTGAAAAACCGCAAATACATAACTGGCAAATTGCTTCTTTTTTCAAACCTGCCCGTCAAGTAGCCGGAGATTTTTATGATGTTTTTCAAATAAAAAATGATCAATTAGTCTTAGTTTTAGCAGATGTATGCGATAAAGGAGTGGGCGCTGCCTTATTTATGGGACTTTTTCGCAGTTTAATCCGTATTTTCTCTCAACAACAACATTTTGAGGGCGATCGCATCGAAATTTTAAATACTCATCAACCCCTTAATAATGGTTGGATTGGTGAAGATAATGACATCAATTTTGTTCATTTGAATGCCCTACAGGCAATTAGTTTGACAAATGACTACATTGCCGACAATCACGGGGATTTGGGAATGTTTGCCACGATGTTTGTAGGGATTTTAGATCCACAAACAGGATTGTTGAGTTATATTAATGGTGGTCATGAAACTTTGATTGTGATTGATGAGGATAATAAGATTAAACACAAACTGGAATCCACCGGTGCTGCGGTTGGTATGATGCCGAATATGAATTTTTCCATCCAACAAATTTATTTAGATTTTGGTGATACCTTATTCGGTAATACTGATGGAGTTATTGATGCTCGTTCCGTTAACAAGGAATTTTTCCGTCAACATCGCCTAGAGGCTATTTTACATCAACCTTTCTCCAATCCTCAAGAATTGTTAGGTGCGATCAAACAACAATTATTGCAACATATCGGCATGGCGGATCAATTTGATGATATAACGATGTTGGCAGTTAAACGAGGTAATTTTACAGCGAAGTGAGATATAATAAACCCTAACTATTAAAAATTATTAAGATTAAAACTTAGACAAAAAGTGAATAAATCCGCTTTTTCAGATAAAAACCTCGAAAATGATACCTTATTCAGATATTCTCCAGATGCGATCGCACAATATTACAATCGTCGTCCTTGGTTAGCAATAGGTAGAGGTTTAAAAATCATTGCTTATTTTACTGTTTTTATAATTCAAATACTTACTGATAAGTGGTTTAATTTAGAGGAAAAAAATAAGCTAAAAAGAGCCGAACAAATCAGAAAAATTTTAACAAAATTAGGACCTACATTTATTAAAGTTGGTCAAGCACTTTCCACTCGTCCTGATTTAATTCGTCGAGACTTTTTGGAAGAATTAATTAAATTACAAGATCAACTTCCTCCCTTTGATAGTGCTTTAGCATTCAGTATTATTGAAAGGGAATTGGACTTAAAAATTGCAGAAGCCTATAAAGAAATATCTCCTCAACCCATAGCAGCAGCAAGTTTAGGGCAAGTATATAGAGGATTCTTACACACAGGGGAAGAAGTAGCAATTAAAGTTCAACGCCCTAATTTAATACCCATTATCACCCTAGATTTATACTTAATGCGTTGGGCATCTCATTGGATTAGCCCTTTTTTACCTTTAAATTTAGGTCACGATTTAGAATTAATTGTGGATGAATTTGGCATAAAATTATTTGAAGAAATTGACTACTTAAATGAAGGAAGAAACGCTGAAAAATTTGCAGCTAATTTCCGAGATGATCCTGATGTAAAAGTACCTGCTATCTATTGGCGTTATACTAGCAAAAATGTCCTCACCTTAGAATGGATTAACGGGTATAAATTAAACGATTTAGACACAATCATCGCCGCAGGATTAAACGCTGATGACATTATTCGAGTCGGTGTTACATCTGGCTTAAGGCAACTATTAGAACATGGGTTCTTCCACGCTGATCCTCACCCCGGCAACTTATTTGCCATGGCTGACGGTAGAATGGCTTATATTGACTTTGGGATGATGGATCAACTCACCGAAGAAGCAAAAGAGACGATCGCATCTTCCGTGGTACAGCTAATAAACAAAGACTATGAGGCTTTAGCTAAGGATTTTGTCAAATTAGGGTTTTTAACCCCCGAAACGAACATCATGCCCATTGTACCCGCCTTAGAAAAGGTTTTTGGCAATGTGATGGAGCAAAGTGTAGGTAGCTTTAACTTTAAGACAATTACTTATGATTTTTCAGAGTTAATGTATGAATATCCATTCAGAGTTCCTGCCAAATTTGCCTTAATTATCCGTTCATTAGTCACTCAAGAGGGTTTAGCATTGAGTTTAAATCCAGATTTCCGCATCGTGGAAGTTTCTTTCCCTTACGTCTCTCGCCGTTTATTAACAGGGGAGTCCCCGGCTATGCGCAAACGCCTTTTAGAAGTGCTTTTCAAAGATGGGAAATTCCAATGGGAAAGACTGGAAAACATGATTGCGATCGCACGTTCTGATCATCGATTTGACCTTTTACCCACCGCAGGATTAGGGTTTCAATTTTTAGTCTCCGAAGAAGGAGAATATTTGCGCCATCAACTAATTACCGCTTTAATAGAGGACGATCGCCTCCATACCGAAGAAGTAAGACGATTATGGGCATTGATTCAACCCGAATTGCAACCGCAAAAACTTTGGGATGTAGCTTTTCAGGCGATTAGTCAAATTTCCACCGAATTAGTCACCACTAGCTAGTAAAGGACATAATCGACAATTTGGGAGCATTCTCCTCCCCCTCTTTTCTTCTCATCTTCATTGCCCATGGCTCTTGTCTTAACAAAACTTAAAGTAAAAAGGGATGTCATTAGGGCAAACAAGTAGTAATCTTTTATTTAATAGTAATTTTGAGAAAAATATTTTTTATGGCAATTCAACGTGGTTCAAAAGTAAGAATTTTACGTCCTGAGTCCTACTGGTATAAAGATGTAGGTACTGTGGCAAGTGTCGATAAAAGCGGTATTCTTTACCCTGTTATCGTTCGTTTTGACAAAGTTAACTATAATGGTCTTAGTGGTAGTCCTACTGGCATTAATACCAACAATTTTGCTGAACATGAACTCGAAGAAGTGGCCGCACCTGCGAAAAAGTAAGCTAGTTTCGTTGTTGCTTTGAATGACTAGGCGCTTATCATGCCTGAATTACCTGAAGTAGAAACTGTGTGTCGGGGTCTCAATTCTGTGACCTCGGGACTTATTATAATAGGGGCAGATGTTTTACTGTCTCGTAGTGTCGCTTTTCCTGATTTTGACTCGGCATTTGTACGGCAAATTAACTCCCAAAAAATTTTACAGTGGCAAAGACGGGGCAAGTATTTATTAGCTGAGTTATCCGAGGGCTATTTAGGGGTGCATCTACGGATGACGGGGCAATTATTATGGGTTAGGCAGGATTCCCCTTTGCAAAAGCATACCAGAGTGAGATTCTTTTTTCCTGATAATCAAGAGTTGCGTTTTGTGGATACGAGAACTTTTGGTAAGGTATGGTTAGTTAATCAGGATACTCCTCCTGAGTCTGTCATTACAGGATTGCAGAAGTTGGGTTATGAGCCTTTTGATGCTCAATTTACCGTTGCTTATTTTCAGGATAGATTAAAACGGTGTCGTCGCCCCATTAAAACGGTACTTTTAGATCAAGGTATGGTGGCAGGAATTGGTAATATTTACGCAGATGAGGCTTTATTTGTTAGCAAGATTCACCCTCAAACCCTTGTTTGTGATTTATCTTTATCCCAAATAGAGAGGTTACATTCGGCGATTATTGAGGTATTAGAAAGTGCGATCGCATCTGGGGGGACAACCTTTAGCGATTTTCTCCACATCACAGGAGTTAATGGTAACTATAGTGGTAAAGCGTGGGTTTATGGTCGAAAAGGGCAACCCTGCCGTATATGTTCTAGTATAATCGAAAAAATAAAATTGGGAGGGCGATCGAGTCATTTCTGCCCTCATTGTCAAAAGGAAGTATAAATATGGAGAGTTAAAGGGGGAAGAAATTAGATAAGAGGCTAGTTAGCTTGAGTTAATTGTTTAACTGGATTTAATCGATTCAATGTTGATGGGCTAAAACACCAACAATAAAACCAATTAAGCCTTACGAGAATAGTACTCAATAACGAGTAACTCATTAATATTCAAAGCCACCCATTCTCTTTCAATCATGCCATTAACCTTACCAGTAAGATTATCTTTATCAAATTCTAAATGACTGGGAAGATTAGCTAAACCGGGGTTAAGTAAATTATTTTTGACAATATTAGTAGATTTGTCTCTGTTTCTTACAGAAATCACATCCCCGGGGCGACACTGATAACTAGCAATATCCACTACTCTACCATTAACCATAATATGACCATGATTAACCAACTGACGAGCAGATGGAACAGTGGGCGCCATCCCGAGACGGAAAACGGTATTATCAAGACGCATTTCTAATAATTGTAACAAAACTAAACCAGTAGAACCAGTTACACGACGAGCTTTTTTCACATAACGAACTAATTGTTTCTCGCTCACACCGTAGTTATAGCGAAGTTTTTGCTTCTCTTCCAAACGGATGGCATATTCAGAGCGTTTACGACGATTTTGTCCGTGTTGTCCGGGGGGGTATTGACGACGAGCATTTTTACGAGTTAAACCGGGTAAATCTCCCAAGCGACGTACTACCCTCAAACGAGGACCTGTATATCGAGCCATATTTACTAATTTCTCCTTATATATATTTTTATGTTTAGACCCAAATATTCTATTCTACAGCAAAGTTTGTTTTTTTCCTATACTCAATTGAATTTTCTTTCAGGAGACAAAGAATTATCAACTGTGCCTTAGACATCTTGTAGAAATACGGGGCAAAATGCCCGTTTTACCTTGCAAAATCATAATTCTGAGAGAAGTCTATTCGCTTTTGGTAAACTGGTAAACATCTTCTATCACTCTCACCCAACCTTGTGCCAAAGAAGCTAAGATGCGATCGCCCTTTTCTTTTGTGGCTACAGTAGCATCTCCCATCACGCCACTTTCACTTAACTCCCTTGTTAACCAAGCAAAAGGTAATTTTCCCTCCATCGACAATAAACTATTAGGGGCAAGGTTGCGAGGATATTCTTTTACCGCTAAATCCATTTTCACCTGTTGAGGTAACAAAGCTAACATTAAACTGGTTTCCGCATCTCCTCCATGGATACCAAACTCTTGTTCCTCTTTTGCGAGTAATTCATTTGTAATACTAGGAACACGCCAAGTAAAAAAAGGAAAAACATTCAAATCAGGGAATTGTTGATGTAAGTCACGGGCAACTATTTCCATAATTTGCGGTTGTCCTCCGTGGGAATTCATTAAAATTAATTTACGAAACCCTGCTTGATAGATACTCTTTGCCACTTCTGCAATTAAAGAATAAAGAGTTTGAGCAGTAATAGTAATTGTACCAGCAAAGCCTTCATGCTCATTGGATTTACCATAATAAAGAGTCGGTAAGGCAAAAGCAGGAATCTCATCAGATAACAATTCCAATGCTTTTCCTAATACACCCTGACTGATTGCCGAATCTACTATCAAGGGTAAATGATAACCATGTTGCTCGATCGCACCTATGGGTTGAATAATAACGGTATTCTCTTTATTGAGCTGATGCTTAATTTCTTGCCACGTTAGATAAGCAAAAAAACGATGAGGGGGGATAAAACCATGAATCATTGTTTTCTAAAATATGTTAATTAATATTTCAATCAATCTTCATCAAAATAATTCAAGGATTCTGACTCAATATTAATGGTTTGAAGTAATAATTTTTGTCGAATCAGCATTTCCTTTAAAGACTCATCATCAGGATGATCCCATCCTAACAGATGTAAAAAACCATGACTAGCTAACCATAATAATTCCACTTGCAAAGAATGATTTTGTGATCGTGCCTGTTTTTGTGCCGTTTCCACCGAGATAATAATATCCCCCAACGTCACTGTATCGAAATCAACGTCAGGAAAATCTGTTTCCAAAGACGCAAAAGATAACACATCAGTTGCTTGATTTTTGTCTCGAAATTGGGCATTAAAATTTTTTATTTCTTCATCATTCGTCAATAACAAAGTTACTTCATGGACTTTTTCCGAATCCAAATCCAAATCGAGGCTATTTAACCATTTTTCCAGATAAACTTGCCAATCTTCGGCTTCAATCGGTGATATTTGCTTGTTATCAGCAAAAAAAGAATCTTCTAAGTATAATTCGAGATTATAAGTCATGGTATAGGGTTCGGAGAGAGGGAGGCACGGGAGGCATGGGGAGATTGGGAAGATAAGGGAGATAACCTGACACCTGACACCTGCCACCTGATGCCTAATAATTATTTTTTCAACCAGCTAAACATGGCGCGTAAATCCTTGCCTACTTCCTCGATGGTTTCTTCGGCTTCACGACGACGCATCGCAGTAAATCCAGGTTTACCAGCTTGGTTTTCTAAGATAAATTCTCGGGCAAATTGTCCAGATTGAATCTCACTGAGGATTTTTTTCATTTCTGCACGGGTTTCATCGGTGATAACTCTAGGTCCTCTGGTATAATCACCGTATTCAGCAGTATTGGAGATACTATTGCGCATTTCTGCTAAACCGCCTTCGACAATCAAGTCAACGATTAATTTTACTTCGTGGAGACACTCAAAATAAGCTAATTCAGGTTGATAACCCGCAGATACTAAAGTCTCAAAACCCGCTTTAATTAAAGCAGATAAACCACCACATAATACAGCTTGTTCACCAAATAAGTCTGTTTCGGTTTCTTCCCGGAAAGAGGTTTCTAAAATACCTGCACGAGTACCACCGATACCTTTTGCATAAGCCATAGCTCGATCGCGCGCTTCCCCAGAGGCATCCTGATAAATAGCAAATAAAGCTGGTACACCTTGCCCCTGTTCATAAGTACGTCTTACCAAATGTCCTGGTCCTTTAGGCGCGATCATAACCACGTCAACGTCAGCAGGGGGTACAATTTGACCAAAATGGATATTAAAACCATGCGCGAAAGATAATACTTTACCTTTAGTTAAATAGGGGGCAATTTCCTTTTCATAAACAGTGCGTTGCACTTCATCAGGTAGTAATATCATAATCCAGTCGGCTAAGGAAGCTGCTTCGGCGACAGAATGAACTTTTAAACCAGCAGATTCGGCTTTAGCTTTGGATTTACTACCTTCGTAAAGTCCGACAATCACGTTAACACCACTTTCTTTGAGGTTTAAGGCGTGAGCGTGTCCTTGAGAACCATAACCGATAATTGCTACTGTTTTACTGGAAATCAAATCTAATTTAGCGTCATCATCATAGTACATTTGAGCCATAATTATCCCTCTAATATAAATATTTTAATGTAATTTAATAGGCGATCTTTTATTGTATCATGAGAGTTGAATAAGTGTACAGTGACAGATTAAATGACGTGATAACAAATTAGTGTCATCTGAAAATAAGACTCTTCAAATCTTTATACATCAACAATTATAACTCATCTTTCCCCTAAAACAAGGGGCGATCGCACCTCAAATGAAATGAACCAAAAATCTGTAGAAGAAGCTATTTTAATGGGCAAAGATGCAGTAGAAGCATGGATTAATACAGCGAAAGAGTGCGATGCCAAAGGCACAGCAATTAATTATCTTTTTGCGTAACATCAGTTATATTAATTGACGTATGGTCTGCCTTTTTTTCTTAAACATTGAAAAATAGTTGTATCATTGATACTGTTGCCACATTCTTTTAATTCTGATTCCACATACAATTTATCTTTAATATATTTAAAACAATTAACAGTTCGACTGGAGATATTAAATTTTTGTTCACAGAAAAAAACAGCATCGGCATCAAAAAAAGAGGCACTACTGAGAATATTATTACACTCGTTTCTGATGCTTGAACCAGTAAAAGATTGACAGATATTATCAACCTGTTGTAATCCCATTTTAAAATAATAACGATTTCTAATTAGGTTTTCATAGGGCGTAGATTGCATTTGAGCCCATACTTTTTCTATGAAGTAATTAGCACTTATTACCATGAATAAAGTTAAGATTATTTTGTTAATGTTATTCATTTTTTATTCTCCAGACTAATTATGATTTTTTATTGATAAGATCAACAAAATTAGCTAGTATTTGTAAGCCATAGTTAGAGGATTTTTCTGGGTGAAATTGTACCGCCATGACGTTGTCAGATGCGATCGCGCTTGTTACAGTTTGAGAACCATGAGTAACCTGTGCGGCAATAACCTGAGAATCATCGGGAGAAACGAAATAAGAATGGACAAAATAGACAAAAGGGGAAGGGGGAAGATTATTCCAAAGAGGATGATTAACATTGACTAAATCCAAATTATTCCAACCTGTATGAGGAATAGTTAAATTAGGTTCAGATTGAAAACGCTTTACTTTACCCTTAATAATACCTAAGCCCATTTCTTTTCCTTCTTCTGAGGAGTCGAATAAAATTTGTAATCCCAAACAAATACCCAGAAAAGGTTTACCAGTTTTAATAAAATCCTCAATAGGTGTGATTAAACCTCTTTGTTGTAGGTGTTGCATTGCAGGATCATAAGAACCGACTCCGGGTAAAACTACTGCATCCGCCTGAGCAATCATTTGTGGTGAATCAGTAATCAAAGGATTTGCCCCTGCTTTTTCTAACCCCTTACAAACAGAGTGCAAGTTGCCCATATCATAATCAATAATAGCAATGGTGGTCATAAAAATATCTATTCAAATAAAGAAGTTAGATCTGAATTGTAATATTGTACAATAGACTAAAGTTAATAATATCTTTTATCTTAGAGCATTAACATGAGTGAAACTTTAGAAAATAAAGACAAGCAACCAGTCAATAAATCCACAACTCCCTTCCCTACTGCGACTAAAGAAAGTTCGGCTTTAAAATTAGCGGATAAGTCGGCGGCGTTGTTGCCCGGTAATCGCCCGATCGAGCCTAATCATTTACAAATCGTTCATACTTATATTTCTGTTGGCAGTAACAGACCTGTAACTAAGAGTGGGTTAGATATTAAAGGTATGATGACTTTATCGGGAAATCGTCCTATTACAGCTAGTCATTTACAAATTAGTCAAGAGTTTAAAATTATGGGTAATCGCCCTGTAGCCTCTAATTACATTGATGATCCTCTTTTGTTAATGGGTTATCTGGACTAACAGGGTTAATGGTGGGCATTGCCCACCCCAAACTCCTAATTACATTTCTCTGACGGAGGGTTTACCGTCAATGATTTCTCCCACTAAAATGACATCAGCAACACCGACAAATAAGCCGTTTTCTAATACCCCCGGCATATTGTTAATGGTTTTTTCTAATTCAGCTGGGTTATCAATAGAATCAAACTTAACATCAATCACCAGATTACCTTGATCCGTGACAACTGGTCCTGCTTTTTTGATTCCCATTCTTAATTCTGGTTTCCCCCCTAATTTTTCTAGTTTCGCCATGACGGGAGTTACAGCCATGGGGATAACTTCCACGGGAAGTAAAAATGTCGAACCTAATTTATCCACCAGTTTACCGCTATCTACCACCACAATAAATTCATTGGCTAAACTGTCCACTACCTTTTCCCGGGTATGCGCTGCACCACCACCCTTAATTAAGTTTTTCTGGGGATCTACTTCGTCTGCCCCATCAATGGCTACATCAATGTGTGCGATTGCATCTAAGGTAGTTAAGGGAATACCGTATTTTTTGGCTAAAACTTCAGCTTGAAAGGAAGTAGGAACACCGACAATATTAATTAATTCGCCATTTTGTAACCTTTCACCGATATATTGAATCGCATAAGCAGTAGTTGAACCAGTACCCAAACCGACAATAGAATTAGATTGGACGCGATCGGCGGCGGCTTTCCCAACTTCCTGCTTCATTATTACAACGGGATCTGTAGTCATATATATCTTTTTTTATACATTTACAAACTTTATTATCTGTGATCCTTGATGCTTTTATAAATGTAATTATCGAGATTATATCAAAAAAAAGAAGCAAAATTGAAGAAAATTGAAGATCGTTGCATAAATAACAGTTATCTCGAAAATCACTGCTATCATAGTTAATAACAATCATAACAACAATTACATTTTAGCTAATAGTCCCCATTTGATTCTGTATTATGGAAGCTGGCGAACCGTCTAGGAAGAAAAAGAGTGCAAAACAAGTATCTGTGGAAATTATAGGTACACTGATCGCTTTGAGCACTCTGACTATACCCATATTTTTAATCACTAATTTTTCCGATAATTCTAACTCTTTCCCCGCCCAACCGGTGCTATTAACCCCTAAATAGTTTCTATTAGGAACTCCTGCTACCTGATACCTGATACCTGCCTCAATCAGATATTTTTCGTCTAACTGAGGTGAACTCAGGTTATGATTTAGTAAATCCTAAGCCATTTTGTTCTGCATAACGTTCCATAAAACGCATAAAACGATCCCACTCTTGAGGATTTTTGATTATATAAATAGCTTCGATCGCAGTTGGTTCACCATTAACAAACTTGCATTTTACCTCACGGGTGACTAATTCTCCCTCCTCGTCAATTAAATACATCCCGGTAACTTCTTGATTGTTGCCACTCTCTAAAATTTTTGTGCTTTCAAAACGAAAAGTAGCAGTACCATTGCTGCCATCACGAGAACGAGTTATTTTAACATCAGGGATAGAGTCTTCAACGACACCTTGTGCAAATTCTATTCTAGCCATTGATAAATTTCCTTTTTATCTTTTATTTGATTAAACTACTTATTTTATCCATCATCTCATATCATTGCTTCATCAATGGCAAAATTTTAAATTATATGACTATATAGCCAAAAAATATTAAAATTTTCTTTACATTCAACAATTGCATGATCATCCTGAAATAATGTCCATGTTAGAAGCAAAAGTTCATAATCAATTAAGAGAATTTACCCGTTTTCAAGATAATACTGACTGGATACATCAATTAACAATGGGAAGAATGGTAGCGCGTGGACTAAGGCTCAAAAGTTCAACTATAATTCAAACGGGGATAAATCATGATCAATATTATTTTAGCTACCTAATTCCTGCCTTATTATCTCCTGATTCTTTACTTATTGTCGTCTCGGAAAAAATAATTAATAAATTAATTAATCAACAAATTCCGTTTTTAAAAGAATATGTTAACTGTGAAAAAATAATAATTCCTAAATATCCTGATTCTGAGCAAAACCTCAAGGAAAATTATCAAGAATCCCTCTTATATGTTATTAATTTTGAGACTTGGTTTCAATATATTTTGACTCAAGAAAATCAAGAGCAATTAATGACTATTATTGTTAATGGAGAGGAATTAATTGACGCTATCAATCAATATTTAACCCTGACTATTTCTTCTGCTAATTTAGCCAATATTATCGGAGAATTAGAATTAATTAAAAAAGATTTACTTAGGGAAAAATTAGCGACGCTATTACAATCAATTTATAGTCATCCGCCTAATCCAGATGATAGCTATTTGTTAGATCATGAAGAAGTAATATTAATAAAAGAAATCATATTCGATATTAACAAAAAACAAATTCCTGCCAAAATTATTGATTTTTTAGAATCATTATCTGAGCAAGAAAAATATATTCACTATTTTATTATAAATAGAAAAAACGGCTCTTTTCTTTTAAAAGTAACCCCTTTAGAGTTAAAAGATGAAATAAAAAATAAGTGGCAAGATAAAAATTTAATCATTATTGCTAATTATTTAGCACCAGAAAAACAACCCCTAGATTATGGCAATTATTTAGGTTTAAATTTAGATAAATTTATTTGCTTGAAATTTTCACCAAACCCTCAAAGTAATATACTTAATCTCTATTTTCCTGACGGTTTTCCTTTTCCTAATAATCCCCATTTTGCTACCAGAGTTAATCAAGAGATATTGGCTTTAATTAGTGGCGTAAAAATTAATCATCATCCCATTATTGTGATCATTGATGATGTGCCTTTACAGGGGCAAATAACCGCAAATTTAGCCGCAAATTTTGGTTCAAGGGTAAAATTAAAAAATCTCGAAATAAAAGAGAATAACATTCTAGTATGTGATACTAATTTTTACTTAAAAAATCTGGAAATATTGCCTTCCCCACAACTATTAATTATCGCAACTTTGCCTTTACCTTCTTTAGAAAATCCTCTTATTTCTGCCCAAGTAACCTATTTTAAAAGAAGAAAAAAAGATTGGTTTCGACTTTATTTACTACCCATTGCGATTAAAAATTTACAGAGAATGACTATTGCTTTACGGCAAAATCAAGGGGTGTTAGCTTTACTGGATAATCGAGTTAACTATCGTAGTTATGGCACAAAAATTTTACAGGCTTTAGAACCTTATGGTAAAATTAATTATTTGGATTTGGATTGGTTAAATTAGTAGAGTATTTTTAATAAAATAAATTATTGTGGAAATCAACGTTATTGGTATTAGTTTAGAAGGTGAAAAAAGTTTAAATAATGAGCTTTTAAATATTATTTATAATGCTGATGTTTTAATAGGGGGCGATCGCCACTTAGGTTATTTTCCTGAATATCAAGGAGAAAAACTAAGAATAAATGACTTAAATCAGGTTATTAAACAGATTAAAGAATATCAAAAGCAAAGAAAAAAAATAGTAATTTTAGCCACAGGAGATCCTTTATTTTTTGGAATTGGCAGAGTTTTATTAACTAATTTTGAGCAAAAAGAATTAGAATTTTATCCCCATTTAAACTGTGTACAATTAGCCTTTAATCGCCTTAAGTTATCTTGGCAAGATAGTAAAATAATTAGTTTACACGGTAGAGATATTGAGCCTTTAATTAAAGAGTTAAAACAAGGTACTGAAAAACTGGCTATCTTAACAGATAAGATTAATAATCCTTTGATTATTTGGCAAGTATATCAACAGGTAAAAATAGGAAATGAATATGATATTTGGTTATGCGAAAATTTGGGAGGAAAAGAAGAAAAGTTCACTAAAATTAATCAAGAAATAGATATAAATTTAGATAATATATCTGCTTTAAATATAGTTATTTTCTGTAAAAAAGAAAAGCGAAACCAAAGAATCGATATAGATAAATTACCTTTGATGGGTATTCCCGATGATTATTTTAAAACATTTCCCGATCGCCCCTCCTTAATTACAAAAAAAGAGATAAGATTATTGATATTAGGACAATTAGCATTACAAGAAAAACAAGTTATTTGGGATCTAGGGGCAGGTACAGGAAGTGTTAGTATAGAAATAGCAAGACTATGTAAAAATAGTCAAATTTATGCAGTGGAAAAAAAGGCGATCGCAGTTTCTTTAATCAAGGAAAATTGTCAAAAATTTGCTGTCAATAATATTAACATTATTCATGATTTAGCCGAGAAAGTGATAGAGACTTTACCGAATCCCGATCGAGTTTTTATCGGTGGTAGTAGTGGCAACTTAACAACTTTATTAGATATAATCAAAAACAAAATTAGTCGGGAAGGAAAAATAGTAATAGCCTTAGCAACCATTGAAAATTTAGGAATAACAATAGAATGGTTTAAAGAAAATCAATGGAATTATGAAATAATAAACAGTCAAATAAGTAAATCTTTATCTATTGGGAAAATGACTCGTTTTAATCCCTTAAATCCTGTTAACATTATCACGGCACGAAAAATTAAGCAGAAAAAATGATAATTTACCATCTATTATCTATCAGTTATTCACCATTGATTATAAACTATTAACTATAAATTATTAACTATAAACTAAAATGTTTCAAATACCAGAATTACCGCAGATTTTAGGCTCAAAATTATTCTTTCAAGGAAAAAAATTTCAGTTTGAAGTAAATAGATTAAGATTACCAAATGGAGTAGAAGGGGAGTGGGAATGTATTAGGCATCCGGGAGGTGCTTTAGCAGTGCCAATCACCGATGATGGGAAATTAGTATTAGTCAAACAATATCGATTTGCGGTAAAAACTCGCTTGTTAGAATTTCCAGCCGGTACAATAGAATTAAATGAAGATCCAGAAATAACAATCAAAAGAGAGATAGAAGAAGAAACGGGCTATACTGCCAAAAAATGGCGTAATTTAGGTAAATTTCCCCTCGCACCGGGTTATTCTGATGAGTTTATTTTTGCTTTTCTCGCACAGGATTTAGAAAAGTTACCCCAACCACCGCAACAGGATGATGATGAGGATATAGAAGTAGTGTTAATGACTCCTGCTGAGTTTGAGCATTTAGCCATGACAAGCAACCAAGTTGATGCTAAAACTATCTGCAGTTATTTCCTCGCCTTACCCTTCATATTCTGAACCATGGCGTTTTCATTCTCAAAAATATCAATTTCTGACGTTGATAGTTTAAAATCACCCCAGTTAATTTCTCATACCTAATTCAAAATCAATTTTTGGGCATTTTTTGAGACTGTAGCGGTTGAATATTATTCAACCCTATTACTACCGTCATTAATTCTCCTACTTCTATTTGAGAATTATTTATTTGATTTATTTGATCTAATGCAATTAACATTTTACTTATCCTCTTTTCTGTTTATTTTTGATAAAGCTGATTTTAGCAAATTAATATAGTTAATTTTCCTCAATAAGTAAAAGATAACAATAAAAATGATAACTATGATTAATATAATTATTGTTAACAAGTAACTAAACGTAATCCCGTAATTATTACTTATTAATTTTAAAGGTATTTCTCCAGTTATAACCCCCTTAATCGGGATAAATATTTTGCGCCAAAATGTATGATTATTCTTCCAATAATTTATGGCTTTTGGTACATTACTACTATTTACTATACTATTAAGAGTATCTTTCTCTTCTAAAAGATTAGGATAGTCAGACACAAATTTAATAAATGTCGTTTTATCATCTTTAGTCAATCTCGATATATATATTTCTAAATCAATTAAGTATTGATATTGAAAATCTTGATAAAAATTTATCAAATCACTCTTAAATAATTTTTGCCAAAAATAGATTGAATCACTAATATTCTCACTTCTAGTTAGATCATTTAGAATAAAATAAATAGATATTTTTCGATTGTTATCTAATAACAAAGTAATTAAATTTTTCTGTTGAACATTACTTATTTGATTTACAAGTAAACTTATTTTTGATAAATAATCTCTACTAAAATCAGAATTAAAGTAAACTAATTCGCTGTCATATATAATTTGCCAGAAATATAACAATTTTTTAATATCTGCACTTTTAGCTAAATCATTTAAAACAAATTTTTCGTTAATAACCTGCTTATCATTGAGTAATAAGGAAATAAGTTTATTATCTTCATCTTGGCTAAATTTATTCAAATATTGACCAACAATCGATAAATATTTTTGACTAATATCAGGGGTAAAAGATAACAGATCAATGCTATATATAGCAATCAGGAATCATTTATGAGAAATTTCAACTAAATTCCCCCTTTATTTAAGGGGGGTTAGGGGGGATAGTATTCTCACAACTCATAACGGATTGCTATACTTTCTCCCAAAATTTGAATAATTTTTTAATGTCAGGACTATTTACTAAATCCAGAAGAATAAATTTTTTATTGATATAATCTTGAGAATTATCTGATAAAAGGAAAATAATTTTATTTTTTTCTTCTTGTGTTGATTGATTCAAGTAGTTAGCAAGTCGTGTTAAGTAATTTCTATTATTTTGACGACTAATTGAAACTAACTCGTTTTTTGGGATTGTGTTGAAAAGTATTTTCAGTGATGGAATGTCTAACTTTGCTAATTTTTTTATAACGCTGTCATCTTCTATTGATAAAAGCTCATGAAGCAAACTTGGTGTGATACTTTTCGGATTAATAAGTTTATATATTTTCAACTCTACAACTTTTCCTAAGTCTTTTCCTGCTACATCAGCATAATCTGTTAAGTAATAGAGATTATAATTATTATCGAGAATAACCCAAGATGGGGAAGGTATAGATAAGGCTTTTTCAAGTGTTCCATTGTTTCCTGCCATGACAAGCTCTCTTTCAGACATATTGGATAGACTTTTATCCACTAAATTTACAATGTCATCTAATATGTAGCTTAGAGCTAAAGAATCAATAACACTCTCGAATGTTCCAGTTTTATCTTTTTCGATAATGGATTTTAATTTTTCATATTTTTCAATAAACTCTCGCCACTGTTGATAAATATCGTCAGCAATCTGTGTACTAATCGCGTCTATAGTCTCTGGTTCAAGTATATTATTAATAATATTTTTAATTTCTTGTTTAATACTATTTTTTGTTTCCGAGGCTTTAAGTTGTTTTGCTATTTCAGGTAATGGACCATTACGAGAAGCCTCAATAAGTGTCCACGCTGTGTCACTTATAATTAAACTTCCACCAATAACCTCTCCCACACCCGGAGCTAATAAGAATGCAAAACGACCAGCAATTCTCTCAGCTATGCCCCCTAATATTCTTCTTGTTATTTGCTCTCCAAACTTCCTGACAATTTGCGTGGTGATAATTACAGCAACTCCTCCAATGACAAGTTTGTCGGACGAAACTAAATCACCTGTAACATCTAATTTTTTAATTTTGTCTTGTGGTATTGTTCGATCTTTAATTGGGTCTGTTTTTTTTTGAAATTGTGTAGCAATGGGCTGAGGATATTTGTTCCCTAAATATGTCGTCAAACATCCCACCCCCTGTTCTGTAGAATAGGAAATCTGTTTTGTTAGTTGTTCACTAAAACCCTTTGCTATATTTTCCGACAATTTTATAAAACTGTTTTTCAAGTTTTGATTCCCTTCAAAGGTGAGTTTAACAACCTCGGTAATTAATTCTTCTGCTTGTGATTTATTAAAATTACTTGTCAGTTTTTTGAACCAACTTTTTTCTTTCTGAAGTTTCTCTATTGCCTCATCAATGGCTCGATCTATATTCTCCATCAATTTTTAAATTATCCCATTGTTTTTCGACTAATTTATCAACCTCTAATTCTTTTCCTTCTTGTATCGAACTGGAAACAATGCTTTTTAGTTGGGGATATATGTCCTCTTTTTTTAAATTTTCACACTGGGAAATAAGAAGTTCGGTTTCTTGACTATTGTTTTGATTGATGGCAGTATTTACTTCGATCGCATAAACACTCGATGTATTAAGGAAAAAGCATACAATAAGTGAAAAGCTAATACACCTAATTATACTTTTAGTAAAGAGACTGAAAAAAGATTTAGTAATAGAGTAAAACATCCTAGCCGATAACGAAAATAAATTTTGACACTCCCACCGACAAATCAAAGATTATGTCGGGGGATTCTTACCTCACA
>CAYPDC010000047.1:0-28496 GCA_964409355.1 uncultured Cyanobacterium sp. | reverse complement strand
TTTATGGACTCACTATCAGAAGAAATGTCAAGTTAAAATATAAGGGTGCGATCGCCCTCCATCTCAAACCGGCGCCCTCCACCTCAAACCAGCGCCCTCCAAACTACACAAATTTTATGAAAAAAATTAAAATCAAGTAAAATATATGAAGTAAAATAACAGACCTTAATAAAATATCGTGACTAAACTTTTACAACAAGCTATAAATAAAATGCAACAACTCACAGCAGAAGAACAAGACAAGATTGCCACTCGTATTCTCACTGAATTAATAGACAGTAATTTTGATGATGATCAATGGGATAAACAAATGAAACATGACTGGGAAAATGGTAAATTAAATCGACTGATTGAGAAAGCAGAAGCAGATATTAAAAACTATCAAATAAAAGAAATTGATGAAATCTTATGCAACTCCTGATTTTTGGATAGCTTATGCCAAGTTACCTAAGCATATTCAACAACAGGCTAAAAAATCTTACCAACAATGGCGAGAAAATTTACAATATCCATCTTTACATTTTAAAAAAGTAGGTAAAAATTTATGGTCAATTCGTATAACAAATGATTATAGGGCTTTGGCTCTAAAAAAAGGAGATGATTACTATTGGATTTGGATTGGCACTCATAATGAATATGATAATTTGTTAGGGTAAAAACCAGCGCCCTCCACCTCAAATCCAGCGCACTCCACCCCAACCAGCGCCCTCCAAATTTATATTACTCAAACTCTTGCAGTTTTTCTCTGGCAAATTTTGTGACTTCTTCATATTCTGAGTCAATTAGTAACTGTAAAATTTCTTCGGTAACATTAGGATGTTTAATCATTCCTTTTAAAAGTGAAATTCGAGCATCATCTTCTAATGATTCCATTTCCTCATCTATAGTGGATTGATAATTATCGTAACAATCATAATTACTTAAATCATTACCACAACAAAAATCAAGGATAAATAATAAGCATTTTTCACTTAAATTAGGATTTGTTAAAGCCGACTCAAGATTATAATGAGAATAAGTAGCTTCATTAAAACCTTCTAAAATCACCGCATCTAATATTTCTGAGTCTACTAAAAAACGTAAAATAGACTCGAAATCTTGATAAGCATTGACACGAGCATCAACTTCTTCAAATACATATTCTGTAATTGCCGTCATAGCAAAATCTTTAGCTTCCAATGCTTCTTTTTCAGTGAGTTTTAATTTCCCATAATCTTCATAAAATTCATAACCAAAATAAAAAACATCGGTGACAATGATATACGCTTGAGGAATTATATCAATGTAGTCTGATTCATCGTTTTCTAAAACTTTATAAGTTCTTTTCCAATGATTATGTTCAGACATGATTTTTACTCCTAGATTTTTTCTATTATTGATCAAATTTGTACTTACTATTTATTTATCCTATTGACTTTAAAGATTTATGCAGTTTGCCCTTAATATTTTTTTTAGAAACATTATATTATATCGGTTCTCCATCTTCTAAGGTGTAAATATCTGGTTCATCCCTGAGAAAATCAAAAGAATGACTTTTTTCGGCTAAGTTGATAATATCTCCTGTTGAAATTAAAGAATCATCAAAGAACAATTTTTGTTCAAATATTTGGCGTTCCTCATTAGTAAGTGATTGAACTACGGTGATTAAGGAGTCAATTAATTTTTGATTCATGGTTAACCTCACTGCATACATCTAATATTTCATTATATCCTATGTCCTAAAATAGCACGGGCTTAATAGTATTAAGCCCCTACGATGCTTTCATGCACACTAAGACTAAATAAAATCTATACTGAAAAATAGCAAAAACGAATATCCACCCCAGCATTATGGCTAATCTCACCCTTGAAAATCTCCCCGAAGAATTAATCCAAGAAATTGAAAAACTTGCTCAAAAACACCATCAATCCGTTAATGAGCAAATTATCTCACTGTTAAAACAATCCATACAAAAACCCAAAACTTCTCTAAAATTTCTTGTTTCTCCTGAAACCGATCCTACTTGGGAAGAAAGACGTAAAGCCACTCCTCAGATTCTAAGGGAAATTGAACAACTTCGCTTAAAACGTCAGAGCAATGAATTATTAGACAGTACGGAGTTAATTCGGGAGGATCGCGATCGATGATTAATTCTTTACGTTGTGTTATTGATGCCAGTGTTGGGATTAAGCAATTTATTCCCGATCCTCTTTCTGATCAGGTTAAACAACTTTTTAGTTATTTGAACGAACCGAGTACAGAATTTTTCGTACCTGATCTTTTTTACATTGAATCGACTAATATCCTTTGGAAATATGCCCGTGCTAAAATGTATCCTGTTGAAGATATTGCTCAAGACTTAGCTAATCTTAAATCTTTATCCTTAAGGATTGTTTCTACGGCTGAATTAATGGAATTAGCGTTTCAAATCGCCCATGAATATCAAATCTCGGCTTATGATGGTGCTTATGTTGCCCTTTCCCAAGAGGTTAATGCCCCGTTATTGACGTGCGATCGTAAGTTGATTAATGCCTTAATGAGTTCTCCTATTGATGTGCAGTTTTTCCCTGATTTTTGTCTTCCTTAAACCGTTGTTTTGATATTCCGTCAGGCTCGATCAGCTACGATCGAACTTTATGGACGACTACGGCGTTTATTATAATTTTGAGGATTTATGCAATTTGCTCTTAATATTTTTTGATAAGGTTTAAAAGGAAAGGGTGGTTATCTTTGATATTTTTCATAATAAATAATTTTTTATGAATGATTTAGGAATACTATAGAAGAATTATGGGAGCATCCCAATTTTGCAATTAGCCATTTTAAATATGTCTAAACCCTTAATATGTCGTTAATTTTGGTATGTTTTTACAAAAACGGGATGCTCCCAGAATTATTGATAAACATAGCTAGAAAATTGAGGTAAATTTTGTTTTGTCATAACGGAATAAAGTACATCTGGATCTAAATCTGCACCATTATCCCAATAAATTGTTCCCCATTCGGGATTTAATTTGACTGTTTGAAAATAATCTAATTCTTTTAAAGGTGTAAAAATACCAGTAAATTCGATCATTTTACTAACATCAATTATGCCCTCTCTATTATCTTCAAATTTTAGATAAAGTTGATAATTTTTTAACGGTTTAACTTCAATAATATCTTTTAACATTTTTACTCCAAAGGTTCAATATTTTGTAATGGTTGATTCTGTCTTTGTAATTTAAGCGTATAGAGTAGAATCCAGTGAGATATCCTACCAGTTTTTTGCCATCATAAGGACTAATACTGATTTTTTCTTGAATAATTTTTTTAAGTTTTTCTTTTAGTTTTTGGGTAAGTTGAGTTACATCTTTTTTCGCTTCTTTGGTAAATCTTATTTGATAAACCATCAATCAATATCTCCCAATACATCATCTAAAGAGTAAGTTTCCTGATTCGATATTTGTTCAAGGGAATGTTGTAAACTTTCTCTTAGCCCTGAAATTGATAATAGCTCGATCGTTTCTTGTAAACTTTCATAATCTTTTTGAGAGATTAACACCGCCGAAGCATTAACTCCTTCTAATTCATAGATTTTATTTTCTTCGTTTACTGATTTGATTAATTCGATTAAATCTTCTTGGTTATTATTGATGAGCAATTTTTCCATAAGTGACACTCTATTATTAATACTATTTTAGTTTAGCAATTCGATCGAGCCTCCCCCCTCAAAAGTCGATCGCACCTCATCCCTAAAAGTCGATATATACCATTTCAAATTAACTAAATGACGGGTGAATTACGCTATTGCTACTCTTTTAAATAAATTGCTCTTGAAAGAAAAACTTTTTCCTGATAAAGTGAACTGGTGGTGTTATCTTAAAATGATGAAAAGACCAATTGCGGGAGCGCAGCGTGCCGTTGGCATCGACTTATTTTCAGGCTGTGGTGGAATGTAATTAGGCTTAGAAGCCTCTGGATTTGATATTGCTGTAGCAGTGGAATTTGATGCAATCCATGCCTTAATTCATCATCTCAATTTTTCCTACACTCACACTATTTGTCAAGATATAAACCATCTCAACACCGATTATTTAAAACAGATTCTCCAAGATAAAGGTATCGATGAAGTTGATTTAATCGCAGGAGGTCCACCCTGTCAAGGGTTTTCTCTCATGGGAAAACGACAATTAGATGATCCTCGTAATTCATTGATGTTTGAATATGTGCGAATGATTCGAGATTTGCAACCAAAATATTTTGTCTTTGAAAATGTACCGGGTATAGCTGTTGGTACTCATAAACAATTTTTAGAAGAATTAATCAACGAATTTGAGTTATTGGGGTATCATATCGCAAAACCCATTAAAATCCTCGATGCAAGTCTGTTTGGCGCACCCCAGAAGCGAAAACGCCTTATCCTCATGGGTAGTCGTCAGGATATGCACCCCGTTAACTATCCTCTTGAAACTGAAGAATTTAATAATGTAGAAAGTGCCATCAATGATTTAGTTTCTTTTCCCGCATTTATTGGTGAAAATCAAGGTATAGACTCAAATAAGCTCGATTATTCAGGATTTAGACGTAATTTTGCCTTAAAACCTCAAGGTATTTATGGATTATGTCATGATAGACAAAGAGATAATTTAGTTTATAATCATGTAGGCTCAAATCATACAGAAAAATCAAAACAACGTTTTCAAGATACCCCTCAAGGGGAAGTGGAAAAAACCAGCCGTTTCTTGAAACTTTCACCTACAGGATTGTGTAATACTCTAAGGGCTGGAACTGCCAGAGATAAAGGAGCTTACACCGCCGCTCGTCCAATCCACTACAATCAACCAAGATGTATTACAGTCAGAGAAGCTGGAAGACTGCATACATTTCCTGACTGGTTTTTATTTCATGAGACAATTTGGCATGGTTTTCGAGAAATTGGTAACGCTGTTATTCCCATGTTAGCTAAGGCAATAGGTGACGAAATAATTAAGGTTTTAGAAGTAGAGATTAACCAATTAGAAGTGAGAAAATTAGCAAAAATGGATTTAGAATTTATGGAATATAATATGGATAAAGCATCAAATTATTGGAATGTTTCTAATGAGATTATTCCCAAAAGAAAAAGATTAGAAATGAGTGTTTTATGAGTAAATATGATGACATTATAGAAACCGTTTTCTTTAAAATTTTATCTTACTCCCATAATCTCTGAAGGGGATAAAGATCAAATTTACTATCTCTACTGACTAAAATTAAGTCTCTTTCCATTGCTTGAACAATTAACATTCTGTCAAAGGGATCTCTATGATACACATGAGTATCTAACAATAAACCTTTCATGCCATATACTCCTCAAAATCTTCTAAGGATTCATCAAAATCATCCGCTAATGGTAAAACAAAAGTACCTTTTAATATACCTATTCGACTTTTAACACTAGAATTATCTTGTGTCGGATTTTCTTGATGATATTTTTCTTGAAGATACTCCGCATAATGTAATAATTCGGCTTGGAGAGACACAGGCATTTTTTCCACTGTTTCCCATATTCTAGTTTTTAATTCCATTTATTTTTCTCATAATCTTCTAACTCTTTTAATACTATTTTATAGTAGCTCATTTAATTATAAGTTCGATCGCACCTCCCCCAAAAAATTGCACCTTCTCCACAAAATTCGATCACACCTCCCCCACATAATCGCACCTCCCCCAAAAAATTGCACCTTCTCCACAAAATTCGATCGAACCTACACCCAAAAAGTCGATACTTAAATTAACTGAATGACGAACAGCTACGCTATGGCTACTCTTTTAAATAAATTGTTCTTGAAAGAAAAACTTTTTCCTGATAAAGTGAACTGGTAGTGTTATCTTAAAATGATGAAAAGACCAATTGCGGGGGCGCAGCGTGCCGTTGGCATCGACCTTTTTTCAGGATGCGGAGGAATGTCATTAGGTTTAGAAGCCTCTGGATTTGACATTGCTGTAGCGGTAGAATTTGATGCAATCCATGCCTTAATTCATCATCTCAATTTTTCCTACACTCACACTATTTGTCAAGATATAAACCATCTCAACACCGATTATTTAAAACAGATTCTCCAAGATAAAGGTATCGATGAAGTTGATTTAATCGCAGGAGGTCCACCCTGTCAAGGGTTTTCTCTCATGGGAAAACGACAATTAGATGATCCTCGTAATTCATTGGTGTTTGAATATGTGCGCGTGATTCGAGATTTGCAACCAAAATATTTTATCTTTGAAAATGTACCCGGTATCGCCGTTGGTAATCATAAACAATTTTTAGAAGAATTAATCAGGGAATTTGAGTCATTGGGGTATAACATCCCAAAGCCTGTTAAAATCCTCGATGCAAGTCTTTTTGGCGCACCCCAGAAACGAAAACGCCTTATCCTCATGGGTAGTCGTCATGATGTGCAACCCGTTAATTATCCCCTGGAAACAGAGAAATATAATGACGTTGAAAATACTATCAATGATTTAAGCAATATTCCCCCATTTATGGGCAAAAATGAAGGTATAGAAACAAATAAGCTGGATTATTTAGGATTTAGGCTTAATTTTGCCCTTTCCCCTCAAGGTATTTATTCCTTATGCCATGACAGACAAAGAGACAATTTTGTTTATAATCATGTAGGCTCAAACCATACAGAAAAATCAAAACAACGTTTTCAAAATACCCCTCAAGGAGAAGTAGAAAAAACCAGTCGTTTCTTGAAACTTTCACCTACAGGATTATGTAACACACTGAGGGCTGGAACTGCCAGAGATAAAGGAGCTTACACCGCCGCTCGTCCCATCCACTACAATCAACCAAGATGTATTACAGTTAGAGAGGCTGGAAGACTGCATACATTTCCAGACTGGTTTTTATTTCATGAAACAATTTGGCATGGTTTTAGGGAAATTGGTAACGCAGTTATTCCCATGTTAGCGAAGGCAATAGGAGACGAAATAATTAAGGTTTTAGACATTGATATTAAGCAGATAGAAGTGAGAAAATTAGCAAAAATGGATTTAGAATTTATGGCATATAATATGGAGAAAGCATCAAATTATTGGCATATTTCTAATGAGATTATTCCTAAAAGAAAAAGATTAGAAATGAGTATCTAATAGTAAGCCTTTCATGGCATATACTCCTCAAAATCTTCTAAGGATTCATCGAAATCATCCGCTAATGGTAAAACAAAAGTACCTTTTAATATACCAATTCGATGAAGGTTTTAAAGAATATAAAATTTATTGATTTATTCGCAGGAATTGGCGGTTTTCATCAAGCATTAAGTTATTATGGTGCTAAGTGTGTTTTTGCGTCTGAATGGGATAAACATTGTCAGGAAATTTACTTAAAAAACTATGGTATTTTACCCGAAGGAGATATAACAATCATTCCCGACAATGAGATTCCTCCTATCACTTTATCGGCTTATGGTGGCGGTATTGGTGCAAAAACTGGTATTTATTTAATTAATGGTAAAATCCGAAAATTAGCACCGAGAGAATGTGCCAGAATTATGGGTTTTCCCGATGATTTTATTATTAGTAATAGTAAAAATATTGCTTATAAACAATTCGGAAATAGTGTGGTGGTTAATGTGTTAAAATTGATCGTTGAGAATGTCTTGGAGATTAATAATTTATTTGCTGATTTGATTTTGTTATAATTTGATGTATATATTAACTTGACTTCTAGGTATTTTATGTCGATCGTAGATTTAATTAAAGCAGAAATTGATAACATTCCTGAAGATAAATTAGCAGAATTATATCAATATATTAAACAGTTAGCAAAACCACAAAAAACTTTAAATAATTTATGGCAAAAAATAGATGAATTAGGGGAAGATGAAGAACAATTATCAATGGAAGAAATTGTCTCTTTAGTCAAAGAAGTTAGAGAAAATAATACTAAATAATGAAACTTTTATTAGATACAAATATTTGGATTTCTGGATTATTGTGGGGAGGAGTGCCTCGTGAAATAATTAGTTTAACAGAAAATAATTTGGCAAGTATTTATATCTCTAATTCTTTATTACAAGAGTTAGAAAACACTTTAACAAAATCAAAATTACAGAAAAGATTAAAACAGTTAAACTATTCAGAAAAAGATTTGATAGATACTGTGAAATCTGGAACTATATTATGCCAATCTCTGTCAATATTAGACGTGAAAGAATTAAGAGATTTAAAGGATAAAATAGTTTTGGAAGCTGGTTTATCTATTCCAGTAGATTTCATTATCACTGGTGATTTAGACTTGCTAGTTTTAGATTCTTTTCAAGGTATTAAAATTCTAAATCCTAATGATTTTAAGTTAAAAATCTTATCTTGAACATATTTTTTAGAGATAATTTACCAATGTTTATCTTAATAGCAATTTCCCAAAGACTGACGATGCTAAGATAAACAGTCTGTGCTTCCTGAATGTACGATCGCGATCGCGCCACTTCGTGATCGAACCTTACCCCAAAAAATCGATCGAATCCTTCCCTCTACAAAAAGTCGATCGCTAAAAGCGGCGCTGCGCGATCGCACCTCTCACCCCATAAAAGTCGATCGAACCTCCTACCACAAAAAGTGCGATCGCACCTCCACCTTCACAAAATGCGATCGCAAAAAGCAGCACTGCGCGATCGAACCTCCCCCACAAAATCGCTACTCCCCACAAATGCTATTCTTCAGGGATTTCTATTTTGGTATTTTCATCAGTAATAATTCCCTCTAAATTGGCATCAGTTAAATCTGCATCGGTTAAATCCGCACCCGATAAATCAGCATTACTCAAATTAGCACCTGATAAATTTGCATTACTTAAATCTGCATCACTTAAATTAATATCACTGAAATTGACACCAGTTAAATTTTGGCTACAGAGGCTAGACTCTGTATCAATATAGTGTTCTAAAAAATCTTCAAATTTTTCATCTCCAAAAGCATCACGATAAGAATTTAATAAATCTGATAAAACGCATGGAGGTTCACAACTCCAATCAGTTTCAACAATACATCTATACACATCATAGAAAAACTCATTTATATCAAAATTCGTTGGAAAATTGTGTAATGGTAAATAATTTTTAATCAAATACTCTACTAAAGCAACTACTTCCCCTTCAATCTCACGATCATCTATTATTTCTAAGCCTGAGAAAAACACGCTTAGTTTGTCTGCTAAGATTAAAAGTACTCTATTCAAAAAGTCAAACTCTTGTGCTAGAAATGTGTAATTCCTGCTAAGAATACGAGATAAAAAATTACCATTTCCTCCCTGAGAGTCGTAATCTGCAAATGATGCAAGATAAGCATAAGGAATAGCATCTTCTATGTGATAATCATAACCAAATTCAACATCAGAATAGTTCGTATATTCTCCATTACAGCTTATCCACAAAGGCTTTAAATAGTCTTCTACTAATGAAAATTCGATCGCTTCTCCCTTTATTTCAAATTCGTTATCAATTAAATAAGTCGCAACTTCTTCATGTAATTTAATGGCTTCCTCATCACTGAGAGAGTTTAAGTCTATTTCACCATTGAAAAGTTGATTAACTGAAATTTCCTGAGTCATTTTAGTCTCCTTTGATATTTTGATAATTAATAAAGTTTTTATCAGCTAAAAAAGGGGAAGGGGTTGAGTACCCCTAATTTCCCGATTGAATCTAATTAAACTTGTTTTCTAACTCTTGAATTAGTAATTCAGCTTTCTCATTATCAGTGATACGAACAGATGTAGGAATGGGATGATGTATATTAAATTTGTTGAGAATATCTCCTGCCTTAATAGCATCTTCAATTTTGTCCGCTACACATTGCCATTCAATCTTTAATCGATGCAAATGTTGACCATTTTTGAGGTTTTCCGATGAATCAGTTGAAATTAGTTGATAGGTAGAATTTTTTGTGATCATACCCCAACCGATCGCACCAAAACTACTAGCATAAGCAATTATAGTATCTGCTTGATGATAAGAAGTTAAAAGTTTTTCCCCCTCGTCACCAGCCTGATTAGTAAAGTTAGCGGTAATAATTTGATTTGTTTTCAGATATTGCCACCAATTTTGCTCATTAAAACCAATATTATGCCAATATATGTTCCCAGAAATCGATAACAAACGAATTTCTCCTTCCTTGACGATAATTCGCACGTTATCCCCAAAATTGGCTTTTTCTAAAGAGTGTTGAGGAATATAAATACCTTTTTCTAATGCCATTGCTTGAATTGTAGTCATTGTGTTATACCTATTAATATTCAAAATGTTAATGTTTTTACTTATTACTTATTTATCCAGTCAATGTTGAAGATTTATGCAGTTTGTCCTTAATATTTTTTTAGGGTATTGTTAAGAGCCACTACCCGTCTTAAAGCGAGGAAAATTATTTGGTAATTCGCTTCCATAGTCTTCAAGTTTATGGTTTGCGTGATATTTTAAGTATTCTTCTACACAATATAATTCAAACTCTTCTATAGCGGAATCATATTCATCGTCGGATATAGCATCATCATCCCACCAACTTCTTATTAAAGAACGGGTAATTATGTTTCGTTTATTCTTTCCCCATTTTTTATAAATTGAATTAAGGGATACCAACAATGGATCATTTTCTAGCCAATTGGTATCTATTACCCAGATATAGCCTTCTTTGTGGGTAAACCTAGTACTGGAATCATTTAAGTCCACCTGCAAATCCCCCCAAAAATCATATTCATGGTTCTCATCGTCCATATCATAGTCACTGTCTAGAATGTTGTCTCTTATAGAGAAACCGATAAAATGGCTTGATTGTTCTGTTTCTGATTGAATATAAGTGATGGCAAAATTATAATCCTGACTTTGACAGGGTAGGACATATTCAAAACAAGCGATCGCACCTTCGTACTTTTCTAAAAGTATTTTAAATAGCAAATCTCCAACTCCCTCGTCATAACCATAACAACCATAGCCTCCTGAGTTGAAGAAAACTGAGTTATCCTCAATCCTTAAATCATTAACAGAAGAAGTATCATAATCATCATCTCGATCGATTTCTTCGATTAATTGTTTGATTTTTTCAGGCTCTAAACTGATTACTTCTGCGTGAGAATGCCAAGATACGCCCATTGTTTTTACCCCTTTAATTTTTACAGGTGTTTAAATGTTTTGTACTTACTACTCATTTATCATAATAATTTTCGGAATTTATGCAATTTATTAAGATTTTTTTATGCCACTCCATAATTGGTATAAGGACGTTTATAGGAAGGATGTAAGCCTAAAACTATATCTTTTCGTGATACCCCCATTTCAATCAAATCCTCAGCAGGATTCAAATCTGTGGCATTTTGTTGTAGCCAAATTTTCCCGTCTTTAATGTCAAAATGAATAACAGTATAATAAATTCTTTTATAGTCATCCCAACCAATATCTAACCACAAATAATGATCCCTTATTTCATCAAAAATTAATTGAGATTCATAATGATCATCTTGTTTTTCCATTGAATTATATTGGGAAAGTAATTGTTGAATAGACTGACGATAAAAAGTTAGTTGATCCATTCTGTTAAACCTCCGTTTTGAGAATTATAAATAATTAATTTTAATTGATATTCATTCATAGCTAATTGAACAAAATCTGTTTTAAAAAGTTCTTCATAAGTATCAAGAGGTATTGCTAAATATAATGTTCTTTCAGGTTCAATTTGTCTTAAAACAAGTCTATAGCTTAAAAATTGCCCCAAAGCATTATAAAAATCTGTCACTCCCGAAGGATTAAGAAAACTCTTGATTTCTATGGCTATTTTCTGATTATTTTTTTCAGCAGCAATTATTTTTTCAGCCGCTAAATCAATTTGAAATTTTTTTCTAGCTAAATTCATTGTATAAGGATCATCTGTGATAATCCACCCCTCTTTTTCTAAGCCAACTCTCACTAAATCATGAAAAATATCTCTAGCCATAATCAATATTTAAAATTTTTTTTATTGTTATTTATCCTATTCACTTTGATAATTTATGCACTATGTCCTTAATATTTTTTATTGCTGAAGTGCTAAAATGACATGGGCTTAATAGTATTAAGCCCCTACGATCGAACTTTATGAACTCTTATGGACGACTACGGCGTTTATTATAACTTTGATATTGGGCTTTTTTCCGCATGGATTGACGCTCACCTTTTTCCAAATCCTCTAATAAATCATCCATTTCTGCCATTTCTGGCTCAATCATATTAAAACACACCCCAGAAGCCATCATTTCTTTTTTTGCCACCTGTAAACGCTCCCTTGTACCCACAATATCCCCCCTATCAAGGCTTCTTACTGCCTCCTCTTTTGCCCGTGAAGCCATTAACTGAGCAACTTTAGCTTTTACCTCCTCATTAAAGGGATAATTCTTCAACTGCGCGGAGTTAACTACAGGTAACTGTAACTGATGATTAGATACTTTTCTCGATCGAGTTTCATTATCATCATAGGCTAATCGGAATTTAACAAGGGGAGCGGATTCTGACATCGGAGGAATTTTTAACCGCAAAACCACATCAACTTGATTTCCGGCAACGAGATTCGGTAATTTATAGCGCTCGTATTCGGTTTTTTCTAAGTCATTAAACACATCCACCAATTCCACAGGAGAGAAAGAGTTAATGCCTAAACTGACTTTTTGCCCAACGGTTGCCATAATTCCCTGTAACTCAGCATTGAAGATACTTGGTAACTGATCTGGATTTTGGATAAAGTAATAGTTACCATCCCCAGATAACGCCATTCCCTGCATCAAATCCTCATTGAAATCATTACCCATGCCCATAGTAGTCGTGCTAACACCCCGTTTACTCAACCCGTTAACATCATTACCAATAACATCAGGATTCGTTTCCCCCACATTCGCCAACCCATCGGATAACAAGATAACACGGTTTAAATGTTCGGGTTGCAGATATTTACTCACCTGAGTCGCTCCTTCTAACCAACCATCATACAACGCCGTCATATTGCGAGGAGTGATGCCATTAATTCGATCGATCATACCCTGTTTCTGAGTCGCCATTTGAGAGGGAATAATCACCTTCACTGTATCATCATAAATAGTCACACTGATTCTGTCCGACTCCGATAATTGTTGCACTGCATAAATAGCCGCCTGACGAGCATACTTGATTTTATCACCGCCCATTGAACCAGATCGATCGATTACCAAGCCTAAATTAAGAGGAGGGCGTTGTTTATTAGTTTTGATTTCTGGTACAGTGATTCTCACAATCACATCGAGATTAGTCACGGTATCCGATGAAATTGCATCCCTTAAACAGATAAATTGCACTTGGGGCTTGATATTAGTCATAATTACCTCTTTTTGAAGAATTTAGTTAAAATATTGCTGAAAAGTTCCATTAAAGACTCTCGCTCTTTGATACTATTGGGATAAACAAAATCATCACGGATATGTAACTCTAAACCATCTAAAATCTTGATACGAGTCCAACTTTCTCCCCTATCTAATGAGTTTTGATGATTATAAGTCTCACCTAACGCAGACATGGTATTTTTGTTCTCGATCGATGGGATTTGATTTTCTTGTTTAGTTTTATTTCTTAAAGTTGATGATGATTGATTTTTTTTCCCCTTTAAATTGGCGAGAAAATCCAAAGCGGAATTACTAGAATTTTGTGTTTCGGTTAACATCGGATGGGCTGTTGTAATACTAATTGAAATACCTCCCACTAATAAACTTTTTAACTCCTGATTAGTTTTCGAGGTTAATAAATCATTAATTGCCGTTGTGCCGATACCATCACTTAACAAACGCTTGACTAACAATAATTGTAAAAGATGACGATAGCTATAAAAAGCATAACGATTTTGCCGAATCGGCTCATCCATCAACCGTTGACTCGTGTACGATCGCACTAGACGAGAGTTAATTTCTTCTTTAACTTTGCTATTACCCTTCATCTGGGGAAGATATAAAGGTAATAACTGATTAGCTACCTCCACAAAATCATCGAGTAACCATTCTTGATGGTTGTTTTCTAAAGTTTCTAAGTCCATAACTTTAAGATAACACTTACATCATAAAATGTCAATATCATTTTTTACTGGCTCGTAGTAAGGGCTTAAGCCCTTAAAATGTCTATTATTGCAGATGTCTAATGTATGCGATCGCCTGAATCCACACGAGGATTTTTTCTTTATTATTGGTGACTAAGGAAAGACAGTTTTGATCTTGCCATTGCACAACGCCTTCGAGGGTTTTATTGGTAGTTAAACCGATTTCAATGGGGGTTTTGTTTTTAATGAAAGATTGAATTTGGCGAATACTGGGGAATCCTGTGTCAAATGCCGTCATAATATTAATTATTATTAATTGAATATGAGTAAAAATATAGATTATGAGATTGAAGTTTAGCAAATATCATGGACTTGGGAATGATTTTATTTTGATTGATAATCGTCACCAGTCTCAACCCCTTGTCACTCCTCATGAAGCTGTGAAGATGTGCGATCGCCACTTTGGCATTGGAGGAGATGGAGTGATTTTTGTCTTAGCAGGAGAAGGAGATACTGACTATACCATGAGAATCTTTAACTCCGATGGTTCTGAACCTGAAATGTGTGGTAATGGTATTCGTTGTTTTACTCAGTTTATCACGGAATTAGAAGGAAAGGAAGAAATCGGTAAAACCTATCGCATTCATACTTTAGCGGGGTTAATTTGTCCGACAATTATGGGTAATGGGCAAGTTAAAGTGGATATGGGAAAACCTCAACTAGAAGCACAAAAAATTCCCACTACCCTCGGCAAATCTGGAGAGAAGGTAGTCAATCAATCCTTAACGGTGGGCGATCGCACCTATAATGTTAGTTGTGTGAGTATGGGTAATCCTCATTGTTTAGTCTTTGTGGATGATTTAGCTCAAATCAATCTTAACGACATCGGTTCACAATTTGAAACTCATCCTGTTTTCCCTCAAAAAACCAATACAGAATTTATCCAAGTGATTAACCGTAACTATCTCAAAATGAAGGTATGGGAAAGGGGTGCAGGAATTACTCTCGCTTGTGGCACTGGTGCCTGTGCTACCGTAGTGGCTGGAGTGTTAAATGATAGGTGCGATCGTATCTCTACTGTGGAGTTGCCGGGGGGATGCTTAGAGATTGAGTGGTCAGAAAAAGACAATCATGTTTACATGACAGGATCAGCGACAAAGGTATTTTCTGGAGAATTAGCAATCAATCATGGGTAATGAGTAATGGGTAATAAGTAATGAGTAAGGAATACAAATTTAATAATTTTTTAATAATTTGCTGAAAATATCATGAAAAAAAGATAAATAAGAAAATTAAATAGAATTAGTAATCATCTTTACAACTAATCGGGATCAAGGAATGTTAGTTTAGATAGTGTCAAAATAAAAGAAAATAAAAAATCAATGGTTATTATGGCTCAAATACTAGACCCAATTCCTAACAACGAAAATGATAGTATTCTTTGCTGTTATGTTAACGCAACCAGTCAAATTCAGGTAGCGAGGATTACAAATATCGAAAATTGGTATTTTGAGAGAGTGGTGTTTCCGGGGCAAAGATTGATGTTTGAAACATTGCCGGAAGCACTCTTGGAAATTCATTCAGGAATGATGGCTAGTGCCATTTTATCTGATACAATTCCTTGCAAACGTTTATGTATTAGTGAAGAAAAAACCGAGGATGAAGACAGCAGTTTATACGGGAAACGAAAGGACAGCGAATCAACACGATTAGAAGCTATTTTAACCTGAGATAATTTAATTTAACTATAATATCAACGATAATTTATAACATAAAAATCCTAAATAACTTAGGCAAACACCGATTTTAGGAAAAAATCCCTGAGCAATAATAACATAAATAATGACATTTTCTGCATTGAATTTGATTTCATCTTTAATTTCGATAAGGTCTATTTAATGAATAAAATCATTGGGGACAACATACAAATAATGATGATCCTATTGGCGAAATATTTTGTTACACCCAGTTTCTGCCAGTTAAAAAATAATCGGTTAATCTCCCCTCAGGGGAATCTTTTTCTGGAGTGTAGCAGTATTCCCAACGGGGGAGGGCTGGTAAAGACATTAAAATAGACTCTGTGGGTTCATTGGTTTTTGACGCTCCCATGCCTAAAGGCGATGGGATTTTTAGTTCTGCGAGTCCACTTACATTAAGTTCCTTGCGTTGCTTAACACAGAGGTGGTTTTCTCCCTAAGCGTTACTTTTCGTGCGTCCCACGATAGTTGTATTGCTACAAAAGTTTGTTTCAATGGTTCGACTACCCTCACCAACCATCGAAGTGTTTTTTGCTTCAAATACTGCTTCGTCTAGCTCCGGTGAAAATTTTACCTACCTACAGGTAGAAACTAGAAAAACTAGGTAGAACCCTATATCTTTAGTTTTCAAGGTGCAGATATATTGTCTTTCGATTACTAGGTTTTTTAACAGGTTGTTTACCTTTTCCTGTTATACTCTAATTGTAGATTATATTTAAGAATATGTCAAGACCCAAGAAAATTCAATTTAATGTTAACGAAAGAGAATATAAGCAACTAAAAGAGTATGCTGAAAGTGTTGACTTGTCTATGGCGGAGGTTTTGCGAGATTATATCAAAACCCTCACTTACCCTGAAAAGATGTCGTATACATCCCACAGCTAAAGCAACCGATGCTCTTTGCGAAGAAATTAGAAGAAAGCATTTCCACAACTGTGGGCAAAACCGAATAAATCCTCCCATCCTCCTCTCTCCCTATATCCCCCTCTTTATTTCTTTCTCGAAAATGAAACAGCCCTGCATTCTTAGGGGGTAAAACTCTTTTTGTATCATTGTTTACCGAAACTGCTGATCCTTATTTTTTTATTTTTAGACTGTTTAAAATATTCTTTTCATAACTATACAGCGATGATTATAAAAAAGTCATCCCTACTTAATAAAACTTCACATCTAAAGAAAGTAGGTTGGGTTAGCGATAGCGTAACCCAACACGGATCACAACGTTGCTGACATTAACGAAGGCAAAACCAAATATAGATAAAGATTTCTGTTGGGTTTCGTTTCTCAACCCAACCTAGGAGAAATAAACCATTTACAGTCCCAAAATTAAGTAATGTAAACATTAGTGCAGAGATCACTCCTTTGGGTTAGAATCATAAAAATAAAATATAACAATTAAGTAATTAAATATGACAGCAACTGCAATTAAACCCCAAAGTGATAAAAAGAAACAATTAAAAGAAACTTTATTAACCCCCAGATTTTATACCACTGACTTTAAGGCGATCGCAGCAATGGACATCTCTGCCCAAGAAAAGGAATTACGGGCGATGTTGCAGGAGATGAAAAACGACTATAATCGCAATCATTTTGTCAGAGACGAAGAATTTGAACAAACATGGGATCATTTAGACGAACAAACTCGATCGGCTTTCATCGATTTTCTTGAAAGATCCTGTACTTCTGAGTTTTCTGGGTTTATCCTGTTTAAAGAAATTTCTCGCCGTATCAAGGATAAAAACCCCTTATTGTCAGAGATTTTTAGCTTAATGGCAAGGGATGAGGCACGTCACGCAGGATTTTTGAATAAAGCCATGAGTGATTTTAACATCTCCCTCGACTTAGGATATTTAACCAAAAATAGAGTTTATACTTTCTTTAAGCCTGAATGGGTTATTTATGCGGTATATTTATCCGAAAAAATCGGTTATTGGCGTTATATCTTAATGTATCGTCACCTAGAGAAAAATCCTCAATACAAATTTTATCCTCTTTTCAAAAAATTTGAGCATTGGTGTCAAGACGAAAGCCGTCACGGTGATATTTTCAACGCCTTATTACGCTCTCAATTTTCTATGTGGCAAGGATGGCAAGCCAAATTATGGTCAAAATTCTTCCTCTTATCAGTATTTGCCACCCATACCTTAACCGTACATGAAAGAGAGGATTTCTATGAATCCGTTGGTTTAGATGCTAAAGAGTACGATCGCCAAGTCATCGAAAGAACCAATCATACTGCGGCAAAAGCCTTTCCCGTGATTTTGAACACTCATCATCCCCAGTTTTTTCCCGGCTTGGAAAAATGTTCTGAGTATAACTTACGGATGTCAAAAATCGATGAAAGCAATCAACCTAATTTCATCAAAGCCTTGAGAAAACTCCCCTTACAAATCGCAATTTTCTTTAATCTATTAGGTTTATACTTTATTAAATCCGTCAACGCAGAGGAATTGAGAGGCTTAGTCCACTAAACCCGACAAAGTCAATGAGGATGGGTGAACTATCTATACACGACGATTTGCAGTGTCTTTTTTTTGTCAAATTTAGCGTGGTACTTCTTTCGACATTCAGTTAAAATATTATTCATTGGACATCTGGTAAAAATTAAGATTTTTTCAGCGTATTTCGGGCTTCTAGCCCGAATTGGATCGATGTCTATTTTATTTTAATTTTCCAAAACAAAGAAACCCATGATTAAAGTTGGTATAGTTGGGACTGGATATGCTGCCCAGAGAAGGGCAGAGGCTTTTCAGGTACATCCTCTCACGGAATTAGTGGCAGTGGTAGGGAATAGTGTGGAAAAAACAACTAATTTTTGTCAAACATACAGCATTCCTTCAGTGGCGACTTGGCAACAGTTGGTTAATGACCCTAGTGTGGATTTGATTTGTATTTCTAATTTTAATCGAGATCATGGCACTATTGCTCAAGGGTCATTATTAGCGGATAAACACGTTATTGTGGAGTATCCTTTAACTATTAATCCTGATGAAGCACCAGAGTTACTTAATTTAGCACGGAAGAAAAATAAACTACTTCATGTAGAACATATCGAACTTTTAGGGGGAGTACATCAAGCGGTCAAATCTCATTTATCCTCCATTGGAGAGCCTTTCTTGGCACGTTATAGCACTATTTTGCCAAAAAGTAACCTCATGAATCAATGGACGTTTAATTACGAATATTACGGGTTTCCTTTCATCGCTGCCCTCTCTCGTATTAATCGTTTTACGGATTTATTCGGAGAAGTGGATTCGGTAAGTTGTTATGGACGTTTTTGGGATGCCCCTGAGAGGGGTTATTTTTCCGCTTGTTACACTCAGGCACAGTTATCCTATAAAAATGGTTTATTGGCTTGTTTAACCTACGGTAAAGGAGAAAAATTCAAAAGCAGCGATCGCACCTTAGAAATTTATGGCACAGAAGGTACATTAAAATTTGTCGGAGAAACTGGTACAATTATCAAAGATGGAGAGGAAAGCGCGATCGAAGTTGGTACAAAACGGGGATTATTTATCAAAGACACTGAAGCAGTAATCGAGTATCTCACCACGGGAAAACCACTTTATATCGACATTGAAACCAGTCTTTATTCCCTCAAAGTCGGTTATGCTACCCTTAAAGCCTATCAAAATCCCTCAGTCTGTCTGGTGGATGAATTATGAACTGATTAATAAATAGGGCTCTCTTACTTTGAGTATGTAAATTATCGGTTAGGAAAAGGTGTCAGGTTTCAGGGGAAATAAAACTGTTAATTTATAAAAATTACATTTTTGTTATAATTTGTTCCTTATTTTATAAGGTTTATAGCTATTATTTAGCTATTATTTTCTAAGAATTTATCATAACTACTGTAGAAGAGCCATAAATAGAAGAAATTGGTTCAACAAATATTGATTAAACTATGTACAATGGAATAGTTTAAAGCTATAAACCTTTTGCAAAATTAGTAATTAGAATGCAATTTTAGCGGTTTAGGGTCAATTCTGTCACCCGTTGCCTATTTGCGCTTCCTATTTCCTAATATTTGTATTTTAGAATTAAAATAAACCTTTGCCATTTTAACCCTTTATCATCCTAATGAATGATTTACCCAATAAAAACAATCACTTGTTGCTTTTTCTTTGTGATGGTTGTGCGGAAGGCACAACCTTTCAACTTACGGAGGGGATATACTTTATTGGTCGTCATTCTAACAATTCTATCCGTTTAAATTCACCTTCCGTCTCCCGACATCATGCTACCTTGATGCGTAAAGATTTCGCCAATGGTGAAAGTAATTATATTCTCATTGATGGAGATTTAGAAGGTAAAAGAAGTCAAAATGGTACTTTGGTTAATGGTAGCAAGATTGTACATCATTTTTTAGAGGATGGGGACTTAATTACTTTTGGTAGTGGGGACAATCAGGCTATTTATAAACAAGAAATATCAGAAAATAAAAATTATCCTCAATGTGATTTAGCTTCTAAAACTAGAGCAAAAGAAATTGGGACAACGGGAGGAAATCTTGCTCGCGAAAAGTTACAAGATACCCTAATTGTTTCTGAATTAAATCTACAAAATAACCTCGAAAATTATAATATACAAAGATTAGCTTCTTTTCCTGAATTATCTCCTAATCCGATTTTAGAATTTGATTCTGATGGTAGAATTATTTACTATAATCCTTCAGCAAAACTCTGTTTTGAGCAGTTATTAACTCAAGAAGTATCAGAAAATCCTCTCATACAAGGATTAAATTTCATTGCCGAAAATCATCAAGGAGAATTAATAATTAGAGAAATTGAAATTAATGATAAATATTATGAACAATATGTTCATTATCTCTCTAAAGAAAAGGTGATTAGAAGTTATATTTTTGATATAACAGAAAGGAAAAATTCTGAGGCAAAATTAAAATATCAGGCTTTACATGATTCCCTCACAGGTATTCCTAATCGAGATTTTTTCTATTGGCAAATTAGCAAATACCTACAAGAAAATCAAGAAAGAGAATTTCCTCAACCCTTTGCAATTTTGTTTATTGATATTGATAGATTTAAAAATATTAACGATACCCTTAGTCATACTGTAGGGGATAAACTTCTTGAATATTTTACTCATCGTTTTATATCTGTCATTCCTTCGGATTATTTCTTGGCTCGTTGGGGTGGGGATGAATTTATTTTAATTGCACCGTTAGAATTAAAGGATGACAATAATTCTTCAGAAACATTAACTCAAAGAATAGTATTGACGAAAAAAATTGCTAAAACTATTATCAATATTTTAAGAGAGCCTTTTGTAATCGAAAAATACACTATTTTTACTACTTGCAGTATTGGTATCGCTATTTACCCAGAAGATGGTAACGACGAAAAACACTTAATTAAAAATGCTGATATTGCCTTATATCGTGCGAAACAGATGGGTAGAAATAATTACCAGTTTTATAGTAATACCCTTAATCAAGAGCAAATGTTGTTATTTGAGTTAGAAAATAGTTTATATAACTCTTTGGAAAACGAGGAGTTATTTTTAACTTATCAACCCCAACTCAATTTAAAAACTAATCGCATTGAGGGTGTAGAGGTTTTATTGCGTTGGCAGCACCCAATTTTAGGGATTATTTCACCGAGTAAGTTTATTCCCTTAGCGGAAGAAACAGGATTAATTATTTCCATTGGTGAATGGGTATTAGAGACGGCTTGTCGAGAGGGGAAAAGGTGGTTAGATTTAGGTTTTCCGCCGATAATGATAGCTGTTAATGTTTCAGGCAAACAATTTCAACAAGACAATTTTGCCAAGAAAGTAAAAGGTATTTTAGACAAAACTCGATTTAATCCTGCATATTTGGAAATAGAAATAACGGAAACTATTTTAATGCACGATACGGAAAAAACAGAAGCCATTACCCAAGAATTATCTAGTTTGGGAGTAAAGTTTTCTCTTGATGATTTTGGTACGGGTTATTCTTCTCTGAGTTATTTGAAGAAGTTTCCTTTCAATTTTATCAAGATAGATCAATCTTTTATCACAGAATTAGCTATTAATTCTCAAGATCAAGCCTTAGTTTCTGCTATAATCACTCTGGCAAAAGGTTATAACATGAAAGTGATAGCGGAGGGGGTGGAAACAGAAAACCAAAAGAAAATACTTAGAGATTTTCAATGTGACTTAATTCAAGGTTGGTTGGTGAGTGTGTCTTTAATCAACGAGGACTTTACCACTTTTATGGCAAAAGGATATTTTTCTGCATAGCTTCTTCAAGCATCTATTAGAAATCAACGAATTCGGGCTAGAAGTCCGAAATACCATTCCAAAATCATAGTTTTTGGAGATGTCTATTGAAGATTTTTGTCTTAATCCCTAAAAACAAAACTTAACATTATAAATAGTTAGATCCTGAAAAAATCCTGCTAGATTGTTGGTATATGCCCAATATCTAGTTATTGATGTCTTTCAATCATTAAATTGTCAACCATAGACATTTATTTAGATATTTAGAAAAAATAGATAAAAAAAAAATAATTTCAGCATGGATTTAACAAATTTTCCTTGGCTAACAACGACAATTCTTTTCCCTATCGTTGCATCGCTATTCGTGTTTATTATCCCTGATAAAGACGGCAAAACCGTTAGATGGTATGCCTTAACGGTGGGATTAATCGACTTTGTGATTATTGTCTATGCCTTTTATCAGGGTTATGACTTAAGCAATCCTAACTTACAACTGGTAGAAAGTTATACTTGGATTCCCGATATTGATTTAAAATGGTCGGTAGGTGCTGATGGTTTATCTATGCCTCTAATTCTGCTGACAGGTTTTATCACTACCTTAGCCATTATGGCGGCTTGGCCTGTTACTCTTAAACCTAGATTATTTTATTTCCTCATGTTGGCAATGTATGGGGGGCAAATTGCGGTTTTCGCTGTGCAGGATATGTTACTTTTCTTCCTTGTGTGGGAATTGGAATTAGTGCCTGTTTACCTAATCCTATCTATATGGGGCGGTAAGAAGCGTTTGTATGCGGCGACTAAATTTATCCTTTATACGGCAGGAGGCTCTTTATTCATCCTTGTGGCGGCTTTAACCATGGCTTTTTATGGGGATACCACCACTTTCGACATGAGTGCGATCGCATCTAAGGATTTCGGGATGAATTTACAATTACTCCTCTACGGCGGTTTTCTCATTGCCTACGGTGTCAAATTACCGATTTTCCCTTTACATACATGGTTGCCCGATGCCCACGGAGAAGCCACCGCCCCGGCACATATGTTACTCGCAGGTATTCTCTTAAAAATGGGAGGTTATGCCTTGATTAGGATGAATGCTGGAATGTTGCCCGATGCCCATGCAGTATTTGCTCCTATTTTGATTATTCTAGGGGTAGTAAATATCATTTATGCCGCCTTTACTTCCTTTGCTCAACGTAACCTGAAACGGAAAATTGCCTATTCATCTATCTCTCACATGGGATTTGTCTTAATTGGTATTGCTTCTTTTACCGACATCGGTTTAAGCGGTGCTGTGCTACAGATGATTTCTCACGGCTTGATTGGAGCGAGTTTATTCTTTATGGTAGGGGCAACGTACGATCGCACCCATACTCTCATGTTAGATGAAATGGGGGGAGTGGGTCAAAAAATGAAGAAAATCTTTGCCATGTGGACAACTTGTTCGTTAGCATCATTAGCATTACCCGGGATGAGTGGCTTTGTTGCCGAATTGATGGTATTCATCGGTTTTGCCACCAGTGACGCTTATAACCTCACCTTTAAGGTGATTATGGTATCTTTAGCCGCAGTGGGAGTTATTTTAACCCCAATTTACCTATTATCCATGCTCAGGGAAATGCTTTATGGACCAGAAAACAAGGAATTAGTATCCCATACTAATTTAATCGATGCTGAACCCAGAGAGGTATTTATTATCGCCTGTTTGTTGATTCCCATTATCGGTATTGGCTTATATCCGAAAATCGTCACCCAGATTTATGATGCTACTACCAATCAATTAACGGCGTTATTACGTCAATCTGTACCAAGTTTACAGGAAACAAAAACTGCTCAAAATCTATCCCCATGGATGGCGTTAAAAGCACCAGATATTAATTAACAAAATCAAGTAGAGTGTTAGGAGTTAGGAGTTCGGTGTTAGGATTTAAACGGAGAGAGAGGGATTTGAACCCTCGAAGGGTGTTACCCCTTAGCAATTTTCGAGACTGCCGCATTCAACCACTCTGCCATCTCTCCAATTAGTTATATTATAACCGATAATGAGTTATCAGGGATTAGTATTGATATAATGGTTAAAGCAGTACCGAATTGATGACATTACCTAATTCGCAAAATGCCATATTAGGGGATAAATTAGACCGTTATTTTCTTAATTTAGATCATAGTGTAGGAAAACATATAATTTATGAACCTGTTGAACTATTAGCTTCTTAATAATCAGGATATGATCAATAAGGGAATATAAAGATACTTATGAGGGTAAGCAACAGGGGTTTTTAATATACTCAAATTAGGACTTTATTAAGTATAAAATCAATAGTCATTATTTTAATTTTCAATGTCAATGTATGATTGTTTAATTAGTGCCTAAATATTGACTAATTCTTAATTCTTAATTCTTAATTTACTAACTTGCCGCTTGTAATCTAGCTTTGGCTTTTTTCAATTGTTGAGTCGCTTTCATCAACTCACGTCGATCGCCCTTAGAGGTAGCTTGATCAAGAGCAGTTTGAGCCTCTGATACCGCAGTTTGAGCTTGTTCTTTATCAATATTTTCCCCTAATTCGGCACTATTAACTAGGACTTTGATTTCGTTGTGTTCCACTTCTGCAAAACCGCCCATAACCGCAATGGATTTCCATTCTTTATTATCAGGACGGACACGCATAACACCGACATCTAGGCTAGTTAAAAGGGGAGCGTGATCTGTTAAAATACCGACTTGTCCTGTACTACTGGGAAGGATTACCTCTTGAGCAGTTTGATCCCAGACAATTTTATCGGGAGTAATTACTCTTACCGTTAAAGTCATAATTCAAAGATAAATTTAAGATTTAATAGCCTTATGTTTTTATAAAGTAGAGATGCAATAACACACCTCTACAGAGTTTGAAAGAATTTAACCTTTCATTTTTTCCGCTTTAGCGATCGCCTCGTCAATGTTTCCTACCATGTAGAAAGCCTGTTCGGGTAACTCATCTAACTCACCAGAAAGGATTTTTTGGAAACCTTTGATGGTATCTTCTAAAGTTACATATTTACCGGGGCTACCAGTGAATACTTCCGCCACGAAGAAAGGTTGAGACAAGAAACGCTCAATTTTACGGGCGCGATCGACCACAATACGATCTTCTTCGGATAATTCATCTAAACCGAGAATCGCAATAATGTCTTGTAACTCTTTATAACGTTGTAAAGTTGACTGTACTGCACGAGCAATGCCGTAATGTTCTTCACCCACAATGTTAGCTTGTAACATGGTGCTAGTAGAATTTAAAGGATCAACCGCAGGATAAATACCTTTAGACGCTAAACCACGAGACAACACGGTAGTACCATCTAAGTGAGCAAAGGTAGTAGCAGGAGCGGGATCTGTTAAGTCATCCGCAGGAACGTAAACTGCTTGAATAGAGGTAATAGAACCTTCTTTAGTAGAGGTAATACGCTCTTGTAAATCACCCACATCAGTACCGAGAGTAGGCTGATAACCTACCGCAGAGGGCATTCTACCTAATAACGCAGATACTTCCGCACCGGCTTGAACGAAACGGAAAATGTTATCGATAAAGAGTAATACGTCTTGTTTGTTAACATCACGGAAATATTCTGCCATAGTTAAAGCAGATAAACCTACACGCATTCTAGCTCCGGGAGGCTCATTCATCTGACCATAAACAAGCGCAATTTTAGAATTTTCAGGATTTTCTGCATCGATAACTTTAGATTCGATCATTTCGTTGTAGAGGTCGTTTCCTTCACGGGTACGCTCACCTACACCACCAAACACAGATACACCACCATGTTGAATAGCGATGTTGTTGATTAATTCCATCATAATAACGGTTTTACCAACACCAGCACCACCGAATAAACCGATTTTACCACCCTGACGATAGGGGGTTAACAAGTCCACAACTTTAATACCAGTTTCAAAAACGGTAGGTTTAGTATCTAAGTCGGTAAAGGCAGGGGCTTTACGGTGAATAGGAGAAGTTTCAGTGGTGTTAACAGGTCCTCTGTTATCAACGGTTTCACCCAAAACATTGAAAATACGTCCTAAAGTGGCTTTACCAACGGGAACGCTAATAGGTGATCCAGTGTCAACAATTTCCATACCTCTGACTAAACCATCGGTGGTACTCATAGATACTGCACGCACTTGGTTATCGCCGAGTAACTGCTGTACTTCACAGGTAACTGCTACTTTTTCACCAGCGGAGTTAGTAGCTTCGACACGAAGGGCGTTATAAATACGGGGAAGACTGCCACTAGGAAATTCAGCGTCAACCACAGGTCCAATAATCTGAGTGATTTTACCGACGTTTGTTTTTTCTTGTACTGCAACCATGCTGATTTACTTTTAATTTACCTTAGTAAATGTTAATTTATAATAAAATTTGCCACTTTCAAGATTATCATGGACTGGATCAAATTTGACAAGGGATTTTGAGATAGTGAGGAGTTGGGAGTAATGTAGGGGTTGAATATATTCAACCCGTACTGAGTAATGAGTGTTGTACATTTTAACTCCGAACTCCGAACTCAGGGATTTTTTTGCCATGCAGGATGAGAGAGTAAAGCATCAATAACTCTCACCCCCCTAAGTTGATTAGATAGTGGTAAATGCCCAATAGGTGCTGACAAATCCCAGATAAATTCTTGGGGATATTTTGTCCATTTATTGCCACTTTTCCACTTTAATTTAGTCCATAATTGAGTATAATCTTTCCCTAGGGATAACCATAATTGACGTTGTATTTGATAGCCAAACTTGCCTTCTGAGTAGGTTTGCCAAAGGGTATCAATGGTTAATAAATCTGTGATCGGAAATTTCTCTACTTCGGTGAAATAAACCCATTTTCTTCTAATAGCGGTTTCTCCTGCTAATTCACAAAGTTTGACTCTGGTTAGGATGTCTGCCTCTTGATATTTTCTTTCTATGAGTAGTGTTTGCAGTTCACTATAGTCTATATTCTTTTCTGAGGATAATTTCACTATTCCTTGAGGGAATTTCTCCTCTAAGAAAGTTTCATTTTCATTGTTATTACTATGCTTTAATACTTGATATATTTTACCTTTTAAGGGAGATATTTCTTCAGGATTTGTTAGTAAAAAATCTCTTAAAAATTGATAACTTTCTTCTCCTTTTTCTAAAATTTCATCTATCAAAGCTATCTTATTTTTATCAGAAGTTTTGTTAAATTTATCTTTAAGAGTCTCTAATTCATTCATTGTTGATTATTTATTATTTCTTTAAAAAGGTGTCAGATTTCAGGTGTTAGGTTAAATCAAAACTGTTAATTTATAACAATCGTTAATTTATCATAATGAGATTTTTAAAATTATCAAAACCTTAGAGATAAAAGTTTATATTGATTATTTTCTAGTAATTTATCATAAATATTGTGAGCCAAAATAATAAAACAACTCCAAGAATTATCCCATTTTTTTCACTCTCACCATTGTACCATGATGATTTTAAGACAGGCAAGATGCCTGTTTTACGGTAGAAAAATGATAACTAATGATAAAGATACATTAATAAGATTGCGATCGCACCTCCGAGAAAGGTATTAATAACATTAACAATTTCGTTGGTTAGCCAATTAATTTTTTCTTGTAAAGTCGCACCAATCACACTCTCTAAATTTGTGGCGATAAAAGCGGAGATAAGACAAATAATCATTCCGACAGGATTAATCAGATTAGTGATATAACCTAAGAGTGCGATCGCACCACTAGCAATTATCCCAGCTAAAGTACCCTCTAAACTAACAGCGCCTTCCGTGCCTCTAGCTACTGGTTGTAAAGTAGTAATGAGAAAAGTGCGTTTTCCGTAGGCTTTGCCGATTTCACTGGCGGTGGTATCAGATAATTTCGTCGCAAAACTGGCAACATAGGCAATGAGAAAATAATCTTGCCAATCAACATCAGCAAAATAATAGCCCAAAGCACAAATAAAGGCAATTAAGGCACTTCCCCAGACATTTTCCGCACTTCTTACCCCTTCCCTTTTCTCGGCGATGCCTTCCGCCATTTTTTGCTCCATACCTACTTTTGTAATGGCTGAACCGACTAAAAAGTAGAACATAACTACTAAATAACCTTGCCATTGTAAACAACCCCAGATAACTACTCCCAAAACCCAAGCATTGAGATAACCCATGACGGTTAGTAGTTTTTTCGGGATGACAAGGGCAATTATTAGTAAAAAAGTATTAAGTGCGATCGCAAATAACCAAGAATTTTCGACAATGGAATTAATGATACTCATGGAAGAATGAAAAATTAAGAATTAAAAATTAAGGCATTGGTGAGTTAAGATATGAATTTGGTTTTCAAGTGATAGATAATCACCCTTTCCCCTCATCACCTCATCACCCCATCACCCCATCACCTCATCACCTCATCACCCCATCACCTCATCACCTCATCACCTCATCACCTCATCACCTCATCACCTCATCACCCCATCACCCCATCACCTCATCACC
>CAYPDC010000046.1:0-29089 GCA_964409355.1 uncultured Cyanobacterium sp. | reverse complement strand
GGTTATACTCAATCGGTATGTACTCCAGAACACGCTCTGATGGCGAAATCCGCTTGGTTAGAATATCTGAAAAACCCGGGGGATTTAGTGGTGGGGGCGATGCCCGGGGCGGGGTGTTTTGCCCCTGCTTATGAGTTTGTTTTGATGGCAGATCAAGAATTACGCCGTCATGGCATCAGAGATAAAGTCAATATTTCCTATATTACTCCAGAACCATACATTGGTCATACAGGAGTGGGAGGATTAACCCATGCTCAAGAACTTTCTGAGGACTTGATGGCAGAAAGGGGAATAAAAACCGTCGCTAATGCTAAAATTGTTGATATACAAGGGGATAAGATAATTTTGGCCGATGGTAGTGAGTTTCCTTTCCAATATTCCATGATTTTACCTTCTCATGGTGGAGTTAAATTTCTCCGAGATGCCCCCGGATTAACTAATGAAAAAGGTTTTATTCCTATTTTGCCCTCTCAAAGACATCCAGATTATCCATCTATTTATGCTTTGGGAACTTGTGTTGATTTAAAACAACCAGAAAAAACTCTCCTTCCCATCGGTTTACCAAAAAGCGGACAAATGACAGAAGCAATGGGAGTCGCCGTTGCTCACAATATTGCTGTGGAATTAGATGCTATTGACGCACCTTTGACTCAACCTACTTTAGAGGCTCTTTGTTTTGCTGAGTATGGGAATACGGGCATTGCTTACATTGCCGCTCCTGTTTTACCTAATCCTGTTACGGGAAAAAGACGTTTTGCCTATGCCGTCAGGGGCATTTGGGTAAATTGGGTTAAAGCCGCTTTTGAGGAATATTTCCTGTTAAAAATGCGTCTTGGTTTAGGAATGCCATGGTTTGAAAAACTCGGACTACGAGTATTATTTGGTTTATCTATGTTAGAGTCTTTGCCATTAAATAATAAACAACAGTTAGGTAGCTCTTACTTAATCAAACATTAAACCGGTTTTGTTCTAATGTCTGAATGATGATCCAGATTTTTCTTCATTAAACCATCTTTTGTTTATTTGAGTTGAACTGCTTAAAAATAACAGTTAAACATCGTCAGTTATTTTAACTTAATTGGACAAATTAACCTATCTTAATATATGAAAACTACTCTGGAAATTGATCAATTAGAAGAATTAGCCAACCGTTTTAAAATATTGAGCGATCCTAGTCGGTTACATATTATCCAAACTATTTGCATTAATGAATGTAGCGTCACGGAAATATGCGATCGCACCCAATTAAATCAAGCCAATGTTTCTAAACATTTACAATTCCTGAAAATAGCGGGGGTTGTGTCTTGTCGGCGAGAAGGTAATTGTCGTTTTTACCGCATTATTGATGAGGATTTATTGGGATTATGCCAACAAGGGAATCAACAGTTAATCCAAAAATCTTAAATTTCGTTTATTTACATTACATATTTTCACTCATTCGGAGGTGTTATCATGACCACTAAATTAGTCACTCATTCTTTAAAAACTGGAGAGTTAACTGCTTTAAGCAATATTAGCAGTATTAATGTCACTGGTCGTCAAGTATCCATTTTAGAAGATCAACCCCATGAAGAAGGCAAGGATTCTTCCACAATCCATTTAACTTTTGATGTCACCCATCCCCAAAAATTGCCGAGTCTTTTATCTACTGCCGAAGAATTGGGCTTGATTATGAAACGAGAAGATGCGATCGAACTTGGTTTATCTATTTTATCCATGGCAATGGAAGACAAAACCTCTGGGGAAGTAGAAAACATCAAACAAAGATTATCGGCTATGATTGAAGAATTGCACTAACTATTACCTGAGCTTGATTGATGTAAAAATATCCGATTGAATTAGGTTGTAGGGGTTGAACATTGTTCAACCCTTAAGAGTTTATTAGAAGCCCGAAGTACCAAAGAAAAATCTTAATATTAGGAGTATTGTTTATGGCAATCAACAAAAATCCCTACCTTGAACAACTCAAAATTCCCTCTGGATACCTTAATATTATGGGTTATGTGGATGAATCAGAGGTAAATGGACCCGGATGTCGTGCTGTAATTTGGGTTCAAGGATGTTTGCGAGAATGCGAGGGTTGTTTTAATACCGATTCTTGGTCTTTTGAAATTAATCAGTTAATATCTGTAGATGAATTAGTGGAAAAAATCCTTAGTAATCCCCGTCATGAAGGGGTAACTTTTTCGGGGGGAGAACCTTTTTGGCAGGGGGAGGCTTTAGCAGAAATTGCCCGTCAAGTCAAAGCTAAAGGATTAAATGTAATGTCTTTTACAGGATTTACTTTAGAGCAACTTCAATCAGAATCTGCACCTGTTGGTAGTCAAGATTTATTGAATCAACTAGATATTTTAATCGATGGTGCTTATATTCAATCACTGGCAATTAATTCCCCTGATTCTCCCGTTTCTTCCCGCAATCAACGAGTTCATGTTTTTAATCCCGAATTAAAAGATAGAATTACTTGGGCAAGTGATCAAACAGAGATTCATATTTTTAAAGATGGCAGTCGTCTAATTACTGGATTTTGGGCAAATTTGAGTGATTAGAATTTATGATAGACATTTCAAATAATCTATAATAACTACTGTAATAGAGCCATTTTTCAATCATTTTTTTCGTCCAAAAAACTAATAGTTATGGATGATGTTGGGTTTCATTCTTCAACCCAACCTACGAGGAAATTAAATCTAGTCAACTCCCCACCATTTTATTGTTAATTCTATTTTTTCATCATTGGCTAATTTTACTAAAGATTTCTCTGTTTGATTATTGATAGATAACTTACTTATATCCAATAAATATCGATTATCATTTTGCGTTTTTGCTACCAAAGTATCCGTATCATCTGCTAAGAGAATACTTGTTAAATAATCCTCTTTACTTTTAAACTTAAATGCCTGATGTCCTAAGTCTCCTAAACGAATTTTACGCATACTTTTAATGGGTAATAATTTAACGTATCCCAAAGCAGAAATTAATAATAAATTGGTTTTACTATCCACTTTTTCACAACCAATTATACTCTCCCCATATTTTAATTTTATCCCGATATTTCCTTGCGCACTTTTACCCATTGTGGCAATATTATCTTCCGTTATGCCTAGCCTTAAAATTCTTCCTCCATTAGTTGCGATCGCAGCTTCTGAGTTTTCTGTCACTGGTAAGATATATTGGAGGCAATCTTTGGGTTTTAGTTTAATCAGTTGAAAGCCTCGATTACCTAAACCATCTAATTCCCTGAGACTAATTCGCTTGAGATAACCTCCTTCAGTCAACATCAGTAAACCTGTGGCGTTGGTATCTTCTAAGCAAACATAGGCGATAGGTTTGGCATCATTTTGGGTGGCGCTATTGGATACCAGTCTCTCAATGGTTTGTTTGGTGGGATAGGCGGGAATATCCGTTAGAGAAAGGGGGTAAGCCTTACCGCTATCGAAAAAGACAATTAATTTTTCTGCCTTGGGGTTAACGGTTTGTTGATAGATGACTAAATCGGTATTTTTATTAACGATAGGAGTATCAGAAATAGTGGCAGGTTTACGCCAATAAATCTTGCCTTTTGCGGTGATATGAATTAAGGCATCCTCTGGCATTTTCTCGCTAAAATTAAGGGGAAGAGTGGGTAAAGATTCTGTTTTCTCTTTAGTAGTTGTTTTTGAGGCTTTTTCCTCTTTGATACTCTTTAAGTTTAAGATTTTTGTCTTTCTTTGATCTCCAAATTTACGTTTAAATCCCCGCAATTCTTTCTTTAAGGCTTTTAGCAATTCGTTTCTGTCTTCGAGTAGCAGTTGTAATTGGTTAATCCTCTCTTGCAGTTGACTGTATTCCTCCTCTAATTTCTGCTTTTCTAACCCCGTAATTCTCCTTAATGGCATGGCAAGGATGGAATTAGCTTGTGCCTCAGAGATGTTTAAATCTGTTTGTAAGGTATTTTTTGCCGTTGTGCCATCGGCGGAATTACTAAGAATAGCAATTACTTTTTTAATGTTTTTTAATGCTTTTAATAAACCCTCTATTAAGTGGATTCTTTCTCTCTTTTCCTCTAATTCATAGTTGAATTGTCTTGTTAGAGTCTGTTCTCTAAATTGCAAAAACTCATTTAATATTTCTTTTAGGGATAACTGACAAGGTTTATTGTTAACTAAACCCAGCATAATAATCCCGAAATTGCTTTGCAATGCAGTTTGTTTATAAAGTTGATGCAATACTTGAGTCGGTTGAGCATCTTTTTTCAATTCTATCACCACTCGAATACCAGTGCGATCGCTCTCATCTCTTATATCAGCAATATCGGTAATTTTCCCTTGATTGACTAAATCCGCTACTTTTTCAATCCATCCTGCTTTATTCACCTGAAAAGGTAACTCTGTGACAATGATAGCAGTTCTTTCTCGAATTCGTTTCTTTTCTATCCTTAATTGTTCAATGGTAGCTACCCCTCGAATGGTGACAATGCCTTTACCTGTCAAATACGCCTCTTTAATACCTTCGGTGTTGATAATCTCCCCTCCTGTGGGAAAATCAGGACCCGGTATCAACTCTATTAGTTTATGATCATCTAAGTCGGGGCGATCGATCAAGGCAATCAAACCATCGACAATTTCCCCCAAATTATGGGGAGGGATATTAGTAGCCATGCCTACTGCTATCCCTGAACATCCATTTAACAACAAAATGGGCAATTTTGCAGGAAGTACAACAGGCTCTTGTTGAGAATTATCAAAATTACCAGTAAAATCTACTGTAGAATCGTTAACTTCTTCTAATAAACTCTCATAGGAAATAGGAGCAAGACGAGTCTCAGTGTAACGCATCGCCGCCGCAGGATCATTGTCCACACTACCAAAGTTACCATGTCCTGACAATAAAGGATAGCGACTGGAAAAATCTTGTACCAAGCGCACCATCGCATCATATACCGATTGATCCCCATGAGGGTGATATTTTCCCAATACATCCCCTACCACTCTAGCACACTTTCGGAAGGGGCGATCGGGGCTTAATCCTAATTCATACATAGCATATAAAATCCGCCTATGAACTGGTTTTAAACCATCTCTCACATCAGGCAACGCCCTCCCTACAATCACACTCATAGCATATTCCAAATAGGATCTCTCCATTTCTGTATGTAACGCAGTAGGAATAATTTGACCTTGATTCAATAAATTTAACTGTTGTGCCATGAGTATTTTTACTTAGTAAATGACGTAAAGATGTTTATAGGACTATTTTTAGAGATTAGCAGAGAAATTGAGAGAAAGGAATAATCAATTAGAAATGCCTTTTCTATTAATTTTTGCTAGACTTTTTGATTTTGGGCTAAAATTATTGATTATCGGTATCCCTAACCTAAAATCAATCTTGATTATGGTCATTAATTATTCCAGTTCCTTTCGTCGTTATACTCCCCCTACCTGTACCCTTGAAATCTATAATCCTCAACCTTTTTGGGGTAGTTGGCGTTATCAGTCTTTCCCTCAGTTTTTCAGTTTTCAACTTCATTTTGATGATCCCCGATTACCTACGGGAGATAAAAGTAGCATTATAGGCGATCGCACCTTACTGGAAAAATTAAGACAATTAGTAGATGAATATATCAACTTATACTTGGATAATAGACAAATAGTCAATGATCGTCAAACCTGTGATTTACCCCAAGATAACCACACCGAATTTATTTGTTTAAGCCGGGAATCCGATTATAGCCATAAATTGTACTATCAGGCGATCGCACCTCAACCAGAAACCGTAGAAGTGATTTTAACCAATACTCAACTCTTTGATTTAGTTAACGCCCTCGAAGCCTATTATTTTGATGTAACAAAAAGTAGTAAGGAACAAGGAGACCCAAATTCGGGTAATTTAGGATTAAGTATTTTACTCACCGCCCTAGTATGTATAATTGGAGGGGGTTTATGGTGGCGTTACGAGCAGAATTTGACAAGCCAAAATAATCAGGAAAGCCCACCCCAACCTTCAGAAACAGAAACCGTTTTTCAGGATATAGAAAAAGTAGTTCCTCCGACACCCCTTGATCCTCAAAGTGTTCCGACTAATGCTACGCCTGAGTTGCCAGAATCTCTCAAAAATAGAACTCCCCTTCCTCCTCCAGAAACCACTGTCACCCCACCTCCAGTTAATAATGATACTAACGTAGAAATTGTTGATCTGCCTTCTAACGACAATCAGCCAATCCTGACTATCGAAACATTACCTCCATCTCCCCCATCTCCCCCATCTCCCCTATCTCCCCCATCCCCCCGTTTAGATAAATTACCGATTTTGTCATCTTCAAATCCGTCTCAACTACCCATTAATTCATTTACTCCTGAAGAAATTTCTTCCCCTCAAATAGCATCTAATAATCTCAATAACACAGATGACATTGTTTCTTCCATTGTCAAGAAAAATCCCACCACCCCCGAAAATATTAGCAATCTTAATCCATCCAATCTGATTGCGAGAAAACAGGCTTCTAGTGCTGGAGAAATCGAGATTAAACGCTATTTTGCTGAGAAATGGCAACCCCCCGAAAATCTCAGACAAAGTATCGAATATCGATTACAAGTGGATTCTCAGGGAAATTTAACTAGAGTTACTCCTATTGGGCAAGTGGCAATTATCTATTTAGATCATACCAATATGCCTTTATTGGGGGAGAAAATTGTTTCTTCTTCTCCAGAGGATACTGCTATGACAATTCGTTTAATTTTAAGCCCTAATGGTAATGTACAGACTTTTAAAGAATAGAGCAAAAGTTTTTTTGTGGATTTAACGGTTTAACTGCCAAATACGAGTAACTAAAGCCGAAGCCACAATCAACCAAAGACAGGAAGGAAATATTAACCAACCTGCTAAGGCTATTACCTGCCCATAAGTTACCCCTAAAATAATAGACGATAATAATGGTCCTAATATTACCACTGGCACAGCTAAACCGTATCTTCCCTCAACGGTGAAAATAGTATTCCATGTATCCCCTAATGCTAAGTGAATGGCAAACACAATTATAGGAATCCCCAGAAAATTATGATCTAATTTTTGCCACACTAGGTAAGTCGAGACGATTCTTAATATACCTATACTCATCCACACTATGGGAAAGACAAATGGGGGAGGCGCCCATTTTGGACGAATTACTTGATCATATTGACGGCGCGATCGAGTATTATCAAGAGGAGAGAAAAAACGAGAGCGAATGGTAAAAAATGTCATAAATAGACACACCATTGATATATTTATTTTAGGATCTAAATTATATTCAATTAGACTGTTATAACCTTTATTTGCTAACCAAAGAGTTAAAGTCATTAAGCCGATTTGTGCTAATGTTCCAGCAATATAGCCAAATATTTTTTTACCATTTAAAGAGGAGTCTTTTTGATTGTTATTTTCATTATCTTCTTTTACTCCCATTACTGTATTAACAGTATTATTTAACCAGTTATTTGTCATTTTTTCCTCGAATCTATTTTTTATTTAACCTAACACCTGAAACCCGAAACCTTTTTTAAGAAAAATTTATTATAACTACTATAGAAGAACCTTATTTTTTTCGATCTTCCCAACGATAGAGGAATACCATTAGAGTTATTACCGCTATTTGTACAAATAAATTATAAATATTATCGGATACATTTTTTCCCGCTAATAATTGAGCAAAAAAGATAAAAGCCCCGATCGCACCTGATGCCCCAAAAGCGAAATAAATAAACTTCCTTAAACCCTTATAAGGAGCTTCTGCTTCTGCTTTTAAATAAGCATATTTTTCTGGATTGATTTGTTTAATATTGCGATTATTTTGATTATTAGTCATGAAAACTATTTAAAAATAAAATGTTGTTTAATCATATCAAAAAAAGAACAATCCCAATAATCATAATGACCTATAATGAGATTATCTTTTAATTTTAACTCACTTCTACCGGAAACAGAAATAAAAGGTTTCCACGGTAATGGACTATTCCAAGACATTGTCCAACGGGTATTAATTTGATCTTTTACTTCGTTAATTTCGTGTAGTTCTAGGTTTAAATTACTAAACCATTTTCTGATAAAAGTAATCATTTCCTGATACTTTTTCAATCCGTAAAAGTCATATACTGGATCTTTAAAATGGACATTTTCTGCATAAATTGAATAGGTCTGATCTTCAGGAAATCTTGTGTAATCTTGTTTGATAATCTCGATTAAATTCATTGTCAATAATAAGTATATAAATTATTGTTTGAAGTAGGTTTCAGGTGTTGGGTGTCAGGTGTAAGGTTGTCTGCCCTATCTTCCCATGCTTACTAACTACCTAGTATAGACTGATTACGGGAGGCTAAACGGGCTTTTCCCGAAGTTGCCCAATTTTGCAAAAACTCAATCTGTTCTTTTGCTGTACGCGCTAAGGGTATAATTTGACTAGCGGAGGCTAATATGTCATCAGTGGTGAAGTCTCGATTTTCACTGAAACCAATGTGCATGGCTTCGATGATGGTTTGCTCGATTTCTGCACCGGAAAACTCGGGAGTTTCGTAGGCAAGGCGTTTAATATCATAGGTTTGCAGGTTATGGGGACGCAATCTGTTTAAATGTACCGTAAAAATAGCCTCTCTTTCTGCTTGGGATGGTAAACCTACGAAAAAGACTTCATCAAATCTCCCTTTTCTCAATATTTCGGGAGGAAGGGATTGAATATTATTGGCAGTCGCTACCACGAAAACTGGGCTTTGTTTCTCTGCTAACCATGTGATAAATGTACCAAATACCCTTGAAGTTGTGCCTGAATCTCCTTTCCCATCTGCACCGGCAAAACCTTTGTCTATCTCGTCAATCCAAAGAATACAGGGAGAAAGGGCTTCGGCTATTTGAATCATTTGTCTTGTACGAGATTCCGATTCTCCCACTAAACCGCTAAACAGTCTCCCTACATCTAATCTTAACAGAGGTAAATGCCAATGATGGGCGATCGCCTTTGCGGTTAATGATTTTCCCGTACCCTGAATACCCACAAGCAATAATCCTCTAGGATAGGGCAAACCGTAAGCACGGGCGGATTCACTAAATGCACCTCCCCTCCTCAATAACCACTCTTTGAGGTTGTCTAAACCGCCGATGTCGGATATTTGCTCTTTGGTGGGATAGTAGTCAAGGATTTGCGTTTGCCGAATGGACTGTCTTTTCTCCTCTAATATCAGTTCCACGTCTTCTCCTTCTAATTTGCCATTTTGTGCTATCGCCCTTGTTATGACCCTTCTAATGCGTTCTAAGGACAACCCCTGAGCCGATCGTACCAATTCTGCGAGGAATGTTTCACTGAGATTTTGACGGGTAGCGGATAACAGTCTTTGAATTTCCCCTTTGATTTCTTCCCCTTGAGGTAAGGCAAATTCGACAATGGTAAACACTTCCCTTAATTCCGTAGGCAAGTTAATTTCAGGGGCAATGATGACTATATTCTTCGGTTGTGCCTTGAGGGTACGCACGAGGTTACGCAGTTTACGAGAAATGGATATATCTTCTAAAAAACGGTGAAAATCTCTTAAAATAAACACTCCCCCGGTATTAGGAGGCAATTTTTCCAAAAATTCTAGTGCCTGTAACGGATTACGTCTGCCAAAGTTGGCATTGTTGGGGTTATCCTGATAACCTTCCACAAAATCCCAGATATAAGTATGACGACTACCTAAATCTTTAGCCACAGATGCGATCGCTTTTTCTACCCTTTCTTCCTCTTGACTAGGGATATAAATAAGAGGATAACAAGCCCTTAACAATAAAGAAAATTCCTGATTAAATTGATTCATAATTATTATTATTAGCAAATTAAAATCGTTTATTGATCAACAGGGGGTAAAAGTCTCACTATGATTGAGATAAGCGTTTAAATTCTTGCCCTCCGAGTAATACCTCTGTTTCCGCTAATAATTGAGGAATTTGTGCCTGATATGGACTATTTTTTAAACAATCCGTCAAATCCAAATCGGCTAATTTATCCGCTTTTTGCCCCGGAAACCAATGTCCACCATTTCCTAACAAATTGTAACGCATTTTAGCGTATTCCACTAAATCATAAGCTAAAGCCAAATTCCGTAACCATAAAATCATCGGAATGTTGATATTGCCGGGGGTGTGTTGATAATGAGGTAAACCTTTTTCCCAAGTCCTTAACCATTCTTTGCCTAAAACTTTTTCTGCTTCTCTCTCTAAACGTTCTATAATGGGCGGTAATAACTCTTCTGTTTGGGATAACAAGGGTAAAGTTTTTAAATGTTCATCAAAATCACTGGGTTTATCCGCACCCACGCTTAGAGTATGCACTTGAGGATGAGATAAACAGAAAAGATTGTTAAATACCATCGGACTCAAGGGTTTACATAATTCTATTAATTTTGGCGGTGCTTGATATAACATCCCTCCTTTATTGGAAGGACTAATGATAAATACTCCCATATCATGACGAGTAGCAGATGCGATCGCATCCCAGTTTTTTTGATAGATCCAGTACCAATGTAGATTAACGTAGTCAAACTGATCAGTTTCAATGGTTTTGATAATTAAATCCGTTGCGCCATGAGTAGAAAAACCGATATATCTAACCTTCCCTTGCTCCTGTAGCTTTTTAGCAACATCTAAACAACCGCCAGAGCGTATGGTGTATTCTAGTGTTTCTGGGGTGTTAATACCGTGAATCCCCAACAAATCAACATAATCCAAGTTGAGGTAACTCAAAGACTTATCGAAAGTTTCCCTAAATTTTTGACTATCTTCTTGAGGGGGTACTTTTGTTTGGACAATTAATTTTTTCCTCGGTAAAGTTGGCAAAATTTTGCCCAACTGCATCTCTGAAGAACCATAAAACCTAGCAGTTTCAATATGATTTATCCCTACTTCCAAACTACGGCGAATGGTAGCCTCTAAATTACGTTGATTATCTTCAGGAATCTCAGAAAAGGATAAATCCTGCCATTTATATTGATAACGCATTCCCCCACAGGAAAATACAGGCATTTGTAATTCTGTTCTACCAAATCGACGATACTGCATAGTTAAAATTTAAGAATAATTATTGCCATGGCTCGATCTCATTTTAGCGAAGTCGAATCATCCCACGCTGATTTGTGTTAGATTTTTAATAGAAAATACAAGAGAAACCTCTCGCCCATTAAGCTAACCATAAAAACGGGACGTTAAATGCGTATTATCTTAGCTTCTTATCGAGTTAAATAAGAAATACCTATCAAAAAAAATAGTAAGCCAAAAGTTGTTAAAAAGAAATGTTTTAACGATGTGCCTCTTTTTCTCACCATATTACGCATGGCTAATTTGACATAACTATCTTTGGGTTTTTCTTTCAATTCATTTATATTTTCTGGGTTGGTTTCCTCAGTAAAATTAGTCATAGTTAATATAGTGTTAGATATTGATTGTAGTGATTTCCTTTTTAGCTTATCACAATGGGAGCAAGAATACCGTTCATACAACCTGTAGAAAATTGAGATTGTGAGTTCGTAAGGGATCGGATCATAACGTTACTGGCATTAGGCGGTTTCCAAGAAAGAATTTACCAATCTTCCTTATAATTCCCCCTTTGTGTTTTGGGGGGTTAGGGGGGATCATGCAGGTAGGCGTTGCATCATTGCGGGATGATATGCAATTTTTAAATATAAAGAAAAAATTATTTATTAGGTGCGATCGTATAATAATAAAACTTAGTTTTTTTGCTCATATAATTGAACGAATGTCTTGATTGTTCAAGTAATAAATAAGAATATTTATTGATAAAAAAAGCATTTATTGACCCTTAGAGTAGCAAAATGTTTTTCTATGTAATCTTGCTAAATAATGTCTTAGCCTACTATTTTCCCCCTCAACTCTTGTCATATATGTTTTACTAATAATTTGGTCTCCATCGGGAATAAATGACGGATAAACTTTATACCCATCTGTTATCCAAAAAAAACATTTCCAATCTTTTACTTTTTCCCATAATTTTTCAAATGTATTAGAACTTCTATCTCCTATTTGCCATTCTAAAATTCCTTTTTGAGCTTTATTTACAGAAGTCCATACCCAGATCTTGTTCTTTTTGTTTCCCACAAAAGTTTGGAGTTCATCTAATTGTCCAACTAAAGGTATTTCATATTCGTATTTATTATTTAATATCTTTTTTCCCGCTCTTTTTACCCATCTTATTACTGTATTATGGTTAACTTTTTTAATCCGTTCTACTGCTCTAAATCCAGTGCCATTTAAGTACATTTTTAGGCATTCTTCTTTTGTCTGTAAATCATAACCAATATGAGAATAACACTCTACAAATTGACGACCACACTTTTTACATCTATAATTTTGTTTTCCTCTCCTATGACCATTTTTGATAATCTCATTACCATTACATTTAGGACAATTAATTTTCATTTGTATTAATAACTCTCACACTCTCTAAAATTTTCAGTTATATTATAAATCATCCCGCAATGATGCAACGCCCCTAAACACCTTAATTTATAAGAACTACTCCTGATTCCTGACTCTGCGATTCCCGACTCCTATTTTGTAATGCGTTGATTAACTTGTGATTATCGCTTTGAGTTTTAACGGCAACACGGAAATATTTTTCTTCTAATTCGGGGAAGCTGAGACAATCACGGATTAATATTTGTTGTCTTTGCAGTAATTCTAATTGTAATTGAGGACTAGGAATGGCAGTTTTGACTAAGAGAAAATTAGCCTGACTGGGTAAAACCGTTAAACCTTCAATTTCATTCAAACCTTTACTCAAATCCTCACGAGTAGGAGGTAGCCATTGCCATGTTTTTTCTTGAAAGGCTTTATCTTTTAAACAAGCAGAAGCAGCGATCGCAGCTAAGGTGTTGACACTCCAAGGATCGCGCCATTGTTGCCATTTCTTGATTCTGTCAGGGTTACTAATACCATAACCAATTCTTAAGCCGGGGAGCGCATAAAATTTAGTGAGCGATCGCAGTATAATTAAATTATCATATTCTGTCACCACACTGATTAAACTTTCCTGTTGATGAGGGGGTAGAAAATCCATAAACGCCTCATCAATAATTACTAATGCAAATTGATCCAAATAGGGTATAAGAGAATTACGAGTCCATAATTTTCCCGTAGGATTGTGAGGGTTATTAATTAATAATGCCCAACGAGAAGCTAGAGGGCGATTTATCCCCGTTTCCAGAGATTTTAGGCCATAAAAGTCAAAATCTACCCTAAAGGTGTTTAAAGCCCTTCCATAGTCGGCAAAACAGGGGGAAGGAAGTAATACACCGTCTAAATTATGACACTCCCACGCAATCCATGTTAACAATTCTGCCGCCCCATTACTAGGTAAGATATACCCTAAATCAAGATCGTGATGAATAGCAACGGATAAACGAAATTGCGGATAATCTGGGTTAGGATAGTGATTTAATTGTGCAATACCCTCTCGGATAGATGCGATCGCATCTTGGGGAGTACCTAAAGGATTGATACTAGCGGAAAAATCGATGACAGAAGAAGCCCCATTGTGAATGAGACTAAGCGCCCAATCAATATTACCTCCATGAGTAGGTCTTTGCAAACTAAACCCCCAGAATTAGACAATTTTAGAGTAAAACAGGCATCTTGCCGGTAAAAGAGAAAGAAACTTGAAAACAAGGGCAAAAATCAACCGCAAATGGTCGATCTTTGCTGTTGCTGAAAATCAAAAAAACTACTTATTGTTAACCGCTACTCTCTCTTTAAACAGTTTACCCGCAGAAAAGGCAGGAACATTGGTAGCAGGAATTTCCATTTTTTCACCAGTTTTCGGGTTGCGCCCTTCTCTTGCTTTTCTGTGACGGCTTTCAAAAGAACCAAAACCGACTAGAGTGACTTTATCACCACTAGAAACCGCTTCCATGATCGACTCAATGGTGGCACTAATCACAGAATCCGCTTGTTTTTTGGTTACTTCTGCCTTTGCTGCTACTGCATCAACTAATTCACCTTTGTTCATAAAAAATAATCTCCTAATTGATAAAAAATGATTGTCATAAAACAAAGTTTATGGTAAAGATTAGCTCAAATTACCACTAACTAAGTGTTTTCGTGTTTTTACACTAGATTTGATATTACATGATTAAACGCTGAAATGTCCAAAAATTATAGTTTTTCTCGAATTTTTTACATTTTTTTCTTTTTTTGTTAAGTTTTGTTACAAATTAACAATTAATAAGAAAGGTGTCAGGTTTTCTCCCCCATCTCCCCACTAAACTCCCGCATGGTAAGAACTACGCACAAGGGGTGCACTACGGACATGGCTAAAACCGAGGGAAGAAGCTATTTTACCTAACGCCTCAAATTCTTCAGGAGTCCAGTATTTTTGTACTGGTAAATGAGCTAAAGATGGTCTTAAATATTGTCCGATGGTGATGCGATCGCACCTTATTTTTCTTAAATCTTGCAAAGTAGCGATAATTTCGGCTTTGGTTTCCCCTAATCCTAACATTAGTCCAGACTTAGTGGGAATATGGGGGTTAATCTCCTTGACAATCTCTAATACTCTTAAGGAGCGATCGTATTTTCCTCCCCGACGCACAGGATTTTGTAATCTCGCCACGGTTTCCAAATTGTGGTTATAACAGGCAGGATTAGCTTCCACAATGGTTTTGACACTTTCCCACTGTTGTTGTAGGGCATTTTTCCCCGTACCAAAATCAGGGGTTAATACCTCAATCAAAGTGTCAGGATTCATCTCTCTAATGGCTTCCATGACACGCACAAACCAAAACGCCCCTCCATCTGCTAAATCATCCCTAGCCACTGACGTTAATACCACATACCTTAAACCCAGTAAATTAACCGCTTCTGCCACTTTCTGAGGTTCATTTTCATCTAATATCAGAGGTGCTTTGCCTTTTTCGACTTGACAAAAACCACAATTTCTGGTACAGACATCCCCCATTAATAAAAATGTTGCTGTACCTTGACTATAACATTCCCCTCGATTCGGACATCGTCCCTCCTCACAAATAGTGTGAATATTCCGTTGTTTGACGATTTTTTGAACCCTCGAAATTTCCGATGCCTTGCCAATGCGCGATCGCAACCAAGAGGGTAAATTAACCAAATCAGAAGAAGGAGAAGATGTTAATGTCATAGTGAATAATTAATAATTGATAGTGGATAAAACTTAATCATTTATATTGAAAACCAGATTTAAGCCGTCAGTTGCCCAATTTTGCAATTAGTCATTTTAAATAGTTCTAAACCCTTAATCTGGCGTTAATTTTGGGATGTTTTTGCCAAAACGGGATGCTCCCTATTTTTTTCTGTAAAAATATTATAACTTTAAAGATAGAAGTAAATACAAATTAGGAGTCATCTTAAATATGACAGAAACTACCAATAAAAATTTGTCTTATCCCGAACAGACTAGACATATCAAAAGATATATGGGCAAAATGAGAGAAAGTTTGCCTGAATTAATGGATTCCTTTTTTAATGTCAATCGCCAATCCTATACTCCCGGAAGTTTAGATACTAAAACCAAAGAGTTAATCGCCTTAGCTTTGGGAGTTGCTAGTCGTTGTGATGATTGTATCGCTATGCACACTCAAGGTGCTTTACAGGCTGGTGCAACCAAAGAGGAAATCATTGAAATGTTAGGGGTTACGGTAGCAATGGGAGGAGGTCCCTCTCTTATGTATGCTACTCATGTATTGGTTGCTTTGGAACAGTTTGAAGAAGCCAAGCAGTAAGAAATGAATAATTAACAATTAATAATCAAGAAAATAGCTGTCAGGTAAAAGGTTTCAGGTGTCAGAGGTAACTAATAATTATTAACTATTAACGATTAACTACTCACTACTCATGACGGATTTTTTCGGTTTTAGGTAAAATTATTAAGCCTAGTTGATTTATATTGGTTTTGTTATCCTTATATTATAATTTTTATATGAGTAGAGTTATCGTTATTACTTCTGGAAAGGGTGGGGTAGGAAAAACAACCATTACCGCTAATCTTGGCACTGCTGTTGCCCAATTAGGGAAAAAGGTTTGTCTGATTGATGCGGATTTCGGTTTGAGAAATTTAGATTTACTATTGGGTTTAGAGCAAAGAGTGGTTTATACTATTATTGATGCTCTATCTGGTGAATGTACCTTAGAAAAGGCGATCGTCAAGGATAAAAGAACAGAAGGCTTACATTTACTACCTGCTGCTCAAAATCGCACTAAAGATGCTATCACCCCTGAGCAAATGAAGGAAGTTGTTGAACAATTAAGCCCTAATTTTGATTATATCTTTGTTGATTGTCCTGCGGGAATTGAAATGGGGTTTAGGAATGCGATCGCAGCCGCCCAAGAAGCATTAATTGTCACTACCCCTGAAGTGGCTGCCGTTAGGGATGCCGATCGAGTCGTTGGTTTGTTAGAAAGCGAAAACATGAGTAATATTCGCCTCATTGTCAACCGTTTGCGTCCAGAAATGGTAAAAATGGACGAAATGTTAAGTGTAGAGGATATACTAGACTTATTAGTAGTGCCTTTAATTGGCATTGTACCCGATGATAAGAAAATTATAACATCTTCTAACAAAGGAGAACCATTGGTTTTAAGTCCAGAAGATTCTCTACCGGGTATGGCAATTAAAAATATTGCTAGGAGAATCAACGGTGCAGATGTACCTTTTCTCGATTTAATGGCAACCCAAGACAATTTTATCACCAAAATTCGCCGTTTCTTCGGTTTTTCTTCTCAGAAATAAAATCTTGTCTCCATATCAATTCTCTTGCTAAAAATACCCCTTAACAAAATATGTTTAAAGAAATTGTCGATACCATTAATTCATGGACTGGCTCAAATAAAACTCGCAATCAGGCGAAAAGTCGTTTAAAATTAGTATTATCCCACGATCGCGCTGGCATTAACCCAGAAATCATCTCAAAAATGCGTCAAGAAATCTTAGAAGTTGTCAGTCGTTATCTCGATATTGATGTTGACGAAACAGAATTTTTCATTCAAAGTAGCGATCGTAAAACCTCATTAAGTGCTAATTTACCTATTAAAACATTTAAACGCACTCAACCCCCCCTTAATCCAGATAATTAGGAATTGGGAATTGGGAGTTGGGAATTATTAAATAGGAAAAGAAGGCAATGAAATTAATTTTATACAGTAAAAATGGTTGCCATTTGTGCGAAGGATTAGAGGAAAAACTAAAAGCTATTGACGATATAAAAATAGATTTAGAAATTAGAGATATTGAAACTAATCAAGAATGGTGGGAAAAATATCAATATGAAATTCCAGTTTTGTACTTAGTTACAGAAACAGAAGAAAAATTAATTCCCCGTAATTCCCCACGCATTTCCATTAGTCAGTTGAGTAAAATTTTACAACGTTTTACACTCTGATTAAGATGTGTTTCAAGAGGGTAGTAGTTGGATTTCAAAAAAACCATTAGACATCTGGTAAAAATTAAGATTTTTCCTTGGTAGTTCGGGCTTCTAGCCCGAATTCGATCGATTTCTATTAAAATCGAGTAAACGAAGCAAAAGTATAACCAAAAAAAACACCGATTAATAAAGCCCAAACCTGCCCAGATTCGACAAAATTCTTCCAAGCATCAGACATTTGACCTAAAATATCGGGATCTTCCACCATTTGAGCTAATATATCACTATTGCTAATTAAATCATACATAGACAATTCCATCATCCGTTAATCTCCGTCAAAAATCAAGATATTTTTTCTATTCAGTTAATCTTACTGAAAATTTGTCCCTCTCTGTTAAATAACTTTTTTGGCGTTGCATCATTGCGGGATGATTTATAATATAACTGAAAATTTCATAAGGAGCGGGTAGGCGAAGCCTGTGCCTTCAGCATCGCCCTAGATAAAAATGAAAATTAATTGTCCTAAATGTAATGGAAATGAGATTATAAAAAACGGTCACAGGAGAGGAAAACAAAATTATAGATGCAAAAAGTGCGGTCGTCAATTCATCGAATTTTATTCTGATATTGGCTATGATAAACAAAAGAAGAGTGCCTAAAAATGTACTTAAATGGTTGTGGATTTAGGGCGATAGAGAGTTGACGAGAAAATAATTAACATAACTTATCACTACGGGGGGTAATAAAGCCGAAATTTAGCAAAATGTATTTGAAATTACTGTTCTTTGTTTTAACTTAGCCTAGTATTGGCACTTAGGTGAAACTATCTTCATTGATAAAAGCTCAATTCAAAAGGCACTCCGACTATGAAAATATTAACAGTGGATGATTTAGCACAAGAAGGCATTTCCATTTCAGACGTACAGAAATCGTTAACCATGACTTATTCAACTAAAAATTTTAGACGTAAATCAGATTTACCGAAGAAATTTAAGGAAAAAGCCTTAAGTATATGTGCGGAGATAGGAAATTTAGGGAAAGAAAGTTTTGTCATCGAAACTAATTATTCTTACACCGTTTGGGAAGAAGAAAAATCTGTTAATTCTGAAGTGAAAAAAATAGAAACAAACTCCTCGAATTCTTTAATAGAGAATAAAGAACATAATAGCGATATTCCCACCTCTTTAACTTCCGTGATGGATAGAAATATATCATCTAATAGTCAAATTAAAGTTAATTCACCTCCTCAAGAGAAAACCACCGCAACAGAAAATGTAGCAGTCAACTCAGGTAAGCGGGAATATAACCTATTTCAGTACACTTCTGACAACGATTCCCTAGACAATATTAGAGAAAGACAAAATCAAAGATTATCTTATGTCGAAGAGACTTCGACAGAGGTGGTTAAATATCGTGGGTTTGTTATAAATGATTCAGTGAAAGAAGCAACCACTACCCCCTTGGGAAATCAATCTTCGGCAATTAAACGAAAACCTCGCACCTATCGTGGTGTTACTTATTAAGAATCAGCTTTTTTTTGAAACCAAAAATCTTCCATAATGGTATAGAAAACAGGCACAAAAATTAAACTAAGAAAAGTAGAAGTGATTAAACCACCAATAATTGCCACAGCCATTGGTTGTCTTAATTCTGCACCAGTGCCTAAGCCGATGGCAATGGGTGACATACCTAGTATAGTAGAAAAAGTAGTCATTAAAATCGGACGCAATCTCGTTTTACAACTGTGAATAATTGCCTCTTGTCGCTTCATTCCTTTTTGACGAAGTTGGTTAGTGTAATCTACCAACAGCAAGGCGTTTTTATCTAGTAATCCCAATAAGAAGATAAAGCCGATAAGGGAAATCATACCAAAGGCACATTGAGTTATTAATAAAGCTAACATTGCTCCTATGATAGACAAAGGTAAAGATAAGCCTACCACTAAAGGTTCTCGAATACTACCAAAGAGCAACCATAAAACCCCTAACATTAACAGGATAGAAAAGGCAAATACCACGCTAAATTGTTTTAAGACTGTTAACATTCTCGCGGAATCTCCCCCGATGGATAAACTCACATCATTAGGTAATAAAGGTTGAATAGTATTGCTTATCTTTTGGGTTAAATCTCCTAATGCCTCCCCCTTGCCTAAGTTAGCGGTAAAAGTAACGGCGGGTTTTCCCCGTAGATGCTCGATCGAGCCTATGTTTTCTGGATCATCAGTGTTAAAATCATTGGGGGAGATAGTTAAATCCTGTAAACCCGAAATTTGCTTTAAACTAGGGGTAATATTTTCCGCAGTGGCATAGAGAGAAGATATATTATCACTAATGAGAGAGAAAGAAAAAGGTTTTGCATCTCCTGTATCAATAAATTTAATATCCTCTACACTAATATCGACTCCTTTGAGTGAGGGAAGGCTATCTCTAATTTGATTTTGAATGGTAATAGTGTCATTTTCCCTCTCGGATTTTAACTTGACATAGATTTTACCACGATTAGGCTGCGATCGCACCCCTACAGTATTAAAAACAGTTTTTACATCGGAATGATTCCGAATAACTTCCTCAATTTTATCTCCTGCTCGTCCAGTGCGTCGTAAAATAAAACCAGTAGGATTACTGGCAATATCTCCTATCCAATTAAAAGCCGAAGTGGAATCAGGTAATGAATTATTTTCATTGGAATTGTTATCGACATCAAGAGAGATTTTCGGTAACTCAGTGGTATAGATAACATTAAATTCTCCTCTGTCTAATTGAGGAATAAACCCTTGAGGAATGAGAGGAATTAAGGCAATACCCGCAATAAAGCTAAAGATAGCCAGAATAACCACTATTTTACGGTGAGATAGTGACCATTTCAGCAGAGATTGATACTTTTGCAGAAATTTACCCTCTTTTCTCTCTCTTTTCTCTGAATTTTGCGAAGCCTTCGGTTTTAGCCAATACATACAAATTACAGGAGTAAGAGTTCTTGCCACTAACAGAGAAATCATCACCGCCGAAGATACTGTTAAAGCAAAGGGAAGGAAAAACTGTTTTACATTACCAGTAGTAAAGGCAACGGGTAAAAATACTGCCACAATAGTTAAAGTCGATGCAGATACCGTTAAACCAATTTCATCACTCCCTTTTAATGCCGCCTGTTTCGGTGTTTCTCCTTCTTCTATCAAACGACTGATATTTTCTACTTCCACAATGGCATCATCTACCACAATCCCAATGACTAAGGCTAAGGCTAATAAAGTAATGGTTTCTAAATTAAAAGATGCGATCGCCATTACTATAAAAGTGCCTAATAGAGAAAGAGGAATAGCGAATGCGGTGATAAAAGTAGCAGAAAAAGACCGTAAGAAAGGAAAAATGACTAATATTGCCAAAATGATAGCTAAAATAAGAGTGTCAATAGTGGCTTGGGTAGCTTCTTGAATATAATCGGCTTCCGTTTGGGCTATATTAAATTTAATGTCAGCAAATTGGCTTTGTATTTGGTTAATTATGGTTTTTACCTCTTTAACTACCTCTAAGGTATTACCATCTCCTCGTTTAATTACCTGTAAGGCAAGGGCAGATTCACCATTAAAATTAACAATACTAGGATTAATCTCTTTCTCTACATCAATAACATTATCTTCCGTTAACCCTAAAATATTCACTTGCAGAATCCCCTTAATTTTTTCGAGGGAAGGGATAATATTATCAGTGGCAATGATGGCAATTTCTTCTAAACTTTTATCGTCACTGGTTAAGGCGTAACTAATCGCTGTTGATTCATTGAGATTATAGGGGATTATTTCTATGTCGGTATTGGGTGGCAAATCAACGGTGTCAATTTTTTGCTGAATAATATCTGTGGCTTCTTCTAAAGTTTTACCTGCATAAAAAAGGGTATTGATTACCGTTTCACGAGGATAAGTAGTGGAAGTAACGGATTCGACACTCTCAAGGGATAATAAAGGTTTTTCTAACGCAGAAGTAAGACGCTGACTATTTTCGATGGCATTAACTATATCACCACTACCCCGAATAATGACGACGGGAAAGGTGACATCAGGAAAAAGGGCATACTTTAAGGAAGAAAAAGCCAATAAACCAGCAACGGCAATTCCTAACCAAAAGCTAATGGTGAAACGGGGATATTGAATTGCAAGACGAGAGATATTTAACCGTTGGCGCCAAGATAATGTCATTAAATTCTATACAATTATTTTCAGCTTAATGAACCACAAAAATTTATTATAACCTTAAGAGCGATCGCATCTTGGAATATTCTTTCCGTAGCATTAGAGGTGCGATCGCATCTCCCCAAGAAATGACGGAATTACTATTAACACCGGGGCAAAGGATGGAACTCAAACATGAAAGAAAAATGAATAAAAGAATAATTTTACATTAATTTTTTACTTAAATATGAACAATAAATAAATTTAAAATGATTTTTTCTTAAACTATTTTTTATGGTATTTTTATTTATCCTCAAAGTTCATCAAAATAACACAAAAAAAATACCATATCTAGTTTTGATATGATCATTTCTTCATTAACTAGACATCTCCAGAAATTAGGAAGTAGGGAGTAGTATCTTGAATTGATGATTTCTTTACTAAAATTAATTTTATAATTAATTATTGGAGATGTCTACTGAGTTTAATTTTGATTGATAATCTTTTATCGTTTGATGCACATTTACTAAACAACAACTACCTTGAGGATTTTTCACCTGACAAGCACAAAGTTTGGCTTTAATTTTTTCCTTAATACACTTTTCCGCATTACAGCTTCCTGTTTCTTTTATTTCTTGATAAATACGATTTCTTGTCCAATTAAAACAATAACAAACTGGTACGTTTTGATTCCTATTTTTCTGAAATACGGGTACTCGTAATTCTTCGAGCTTAAAAAAATTCCTCTATTTTTTAAGATTGAGAAAAGTCTTAAAAGGCTTACTACAAACTCTTTAAAATATCAATAATTTCTTGAGTATCGACTCTTTTGGTATAATCAGTATCAACAAAACTATAGATAATAGTACCATCTCGATCGACAATATAAGTGGCAGGAAGGGGCAATGTATAGGAATCATCCCCGTTAGATTTAGGCAAATCAATACCGAAACTATGATAGATATTACGCAAAATTTCTGGTACGGTAAAAACTAAACCAAATTCTTTAGCTACATTATTACCCACATCGCTTAATACTTCAAAAGTTAACTCATGTTTTTCAACGGTAGAAAGGGAATTGTCGGGAGTTTGAGGGGATATAGCTACTAAAGTCGCCTCTGCTTGTTTTATCTCTGGTAATCTCTGTTGTAAAGCCTTTAGTTCCAGATTGCAATATGGACACCAACCTCCTCGATAAAAGGAGATAACTGCTTTTGATGTGGCTAAAATATCGTTAATGTTAACTAATTTTCCTGTGGTGTTAGGTAAGGCAAAACTAGGAATTTTATCGCCTTTTTTTAGAGCTTTTTCACTTATCTGAGAATCGATTAATTCTTGGGCAGTTTTTGCCATAATTTTTTTGACATCATCGGAAAGTTTTTGTTGCATTTGTTGAGAAAGATTGTTTAATTCTTGTTGTAAACTCATGGTTAAATTACTCCTATTAATGATTTAAAAATATCGAAATTTTATACTTTAAAAAGTACCAAAAAAACTAGGATAAACGAAAGCAAAAGCTGTGGAATTTGGAATAATTGTTCCATCTAATTCTTGGATAATTACGGTATTTAATTGAGAATCCCAACGGGCTTTTACAGTGCGATCGCCAAAGTTCACAATTTTTTCTCCTACTTGTTTCAATTCTTCATGGGAAAACTGTTGACTAACACCAGAAAAGTTATTATGGGGTGTTTGTTGATCTGCTTCCCAGATATAACTAACAATGGCTTTAGGATGAAGTTGTAATTGTTCTTGATTTCTCACAGGAAAAACAAGTTCGGTATTGCTATTATAAGTGCCGTAAGGATAGCGAGAATAATCCCGATTATGCCCTGTTTTTGTCGCCAAAATTTTACTCTGAGGATGTTTTTTGAGCCATTCTCCTAGGGTGGTTTTGACGGTGGCAACTCTGGTTAAAGAGGTATTAACATTCTTGCCCACAACGGCTAAAGCCCAAGGTTGAGAGTAAAGAGTATCATCGGTACGATCGAACATTACTAAACAACTTTGATAGAGTTTGCCCGATACTCCAAAAGTAGTGTTACCTCGATCGAACGCAACGGTAGTATCACATAAAGGACAATAAGAAACCGTAATATTTTGATCGCCAATGGTATCATTAACAATCTCATGCCAATTCAGAATACCGAGGGGATAGGCTTTCGCTTCCCCATTAACCACCACACCGATAACTAATTCCCCAGACTTAAAAGGAGTCGTTTGAGAGGTATCAAAAACGGGGTTATCAATACTAGGAATACCGTCTTTAGGTGGTCCACCATTGAGAAGTTCATTTAATTCGATACGAGTGTTTTCGGCGGGATTGAGGTTTTGGCTTCTAATATCGGCTAATTCTTGGGTTTGATCTTGTAAAATTCCCGTTAAGGCAAAATAACGTAGTTTAAAATCGCTAAAACTTTCGGCTTTGACGAAGGTAACTAACATCAAACTAATTACGGTTAGTCCACTTAAGGCGATAATTGTCTTTTTTTTCATGACTAAATCCTTATCTATATATTCGACTTTTTAAAAGGGTTGAACAATGTTTAACCCCAAAAGTATCAATTTAACTGATTAAATCCTCATAGAATTTTTTAGGTTTTAATCCTGCTACTTTTTCCTTGACTTCATTGCCTTTGAGTAAAACTACAGTGGGGGCGCTTCTGACTTTAAATTCGATGGCCACCTCCACATCTTCCGTCATATCAATAGACACTAACTCAAAATCATCGGCTCGATCGAGCTTTAATTGTTCTAAAATGGGAGCTAGAGTTTCACAAGAAGGACAATGAGGGGCAACGAACTTAATCAAAATAGGCTTATCAGATTCTTGACGTAACTGAGTTAAAACCTCGGCACCGTGAAGTAAATTTACATTAGTCATGATTTTTTCTCCTTAAATAAAATAAATTTGCGATGATTTGTAAAAAATAAATGGGGTCAAATAATGAAATTAAAAGAATTTCTGTTGTGTGTAACTGATCGAGAATTAATGCCTACCGCTTTCAAGGTATCCTTAATAGTAGGATCAATTCTTTTTACCATTAACCACGGTTCAGTGTTAGTGAAAGGGCAAATGACTAGAGAACGTTGGATAGCAGGAGTTTTAACCTATATAGTACCCTTCGGAGTTAGTCTTCATGGTCAATGTGTGAGTCGTAATTCCAACAAAACTTCTTAATAATTACACCAGAGAGGGAATAAGAATACAACTGGATAACCAACGCTCCGCCTCCAGTGCCGCCATACACCCCGTACCAGCAGCAGTGATAGCTTGGCGATAATGATGATCCTGCACATCTCCTGCCGCCCACACTCCCTCAATATTGGTAGCAGTGCTTTTACCTTTGGTGATGATATAACCATGCTCATCCACTGCAATTTGCCCTTGAAATAGCTGAGTATTGGGAGTATGTCCGATCGCATAAAATAAACCATTCACCGGAAATTCTCTCACCTCTTGAGTCAGGGTATCTTGTACACGAAGCCCTTGCAAGATTTCATCCCCATAGGCAACCACAGGCACAGTATGCCAATGAATCTTGATTTGATCATGGGCAAAAATACGCTCTTGCATAGTTTTAGAAGCCCGTAATCCATCGCGCCTTACCAATAAATGCACCAGAGAAGCATACTTGGTTAAATAAAGAGCTTCTTCGATGGCTGAATCTCCCCCACCCACCACCGCAACTTCGGTATTACGAAACAGAGGACTAGCACCATCACAAATAGCACAAGCGGAAATGCCATTATTCCAAAACTCCTCCTCTCCTAGAATGTGCAGACGTTTCGCCGTTGCCCCCGTGCAAATGATCACAGCTAAAGCCCGAACTTCTGTTTCATCCGCAGTGACAATAAAAGGGCGTTGGGAAAAATCAACCTTAATTACATCCTCTCTGATTAACTTTGTACCCCATCTTTGAGCCTGTTGTCTCATTTCCTTCATTAAATTAGGTCCAGTAATACCTTGAGCAAAGCCGGGGAAATTTTCTACTTCGGTGGTAGTCATTAACTGCCCTCCGGGTACACCTCCAAGGCTAAAACCTTCAAACATCAGGGGCTTAAGTTGAGCTCTCCCCGCATAAATCCCTGCCGTATAACCTGCCGGACCCGATCCGATAATGACTAAATTTTCTACCATCATTTAACCTCCAAAAAACCATTTAGTACCATTGAATAAGTAGTAAGCCCCTGTCATGATTAATGCTACACTCCCAAAACGAATAATAGTTTCCGAATGTTTCAATAGGTTATTACTTTGTTTTGCCAACCCTGTAAATAAACTAGAGAGAAAAATGATCATGGTGTAGCCTAAAGCGTAGCTAACCATAGTTAAAGTGGCGACAACTTGTGAACCTGTAGCGGCGGCTGCTGCTAATACGGCAAACAAGACAGGACTAGCACAAGGAGAACTCACTAAAGCAAAGGTTAAACCTACCCCAAAAGGACCGGCATTAGGAAGATTCAACTCCATTTCAGGAAGATTAATCTTAATTACTCCTAGTAACCATAAGCCCATAACAAACATAATCAAGCCTACTACTATATTGATATAGCCTCGATATTCCACCATCACAGCCCCAGCAAAGGAGGAGACTAAACCAAATAAACTTAAAATCACTACTGCACCTAAGACAAATAAACCTGCTTTTTGGAAGGCATCCCAACGGGATTTAATTTTCAAAGTACCGATATAGCTAAGGTTAACAGGCAATAATGCAAGAATACAAGGAGAAACACTAGCTAAAAGTCCTCCTAAAAAGGCAAGGGGTAGTAAAATGATGGGATTGGCGGTATCTTGTCGATCGAACCATTGTTGATAACTATTTTCCACCAAAGCAATTAATTTCTCGATGGGGTGACTAATAATTGGACCGAGTGTTATAACTACAATTAAGGCAATTAAACCTAATCCAAAATAGAAAAAGAATTTCTTGGTATTACGAGAGGGAGAAGGCTTGATTGTCTCCTTTGTATCTTCTGGGATTTTTTGAATTTGAGTCATGATAAAAAGATTTCCTAAAATTAAAACGACAATAAATAATACTAAGTGAGGAAATTATTGACTAATTGCTTTATCTAAAACACTTTGATAGTCTTCAATCTTAGGATTATTGCGATGTTGAGCGAGGATTTCTCCACTAGATGGTTCGATAATTGTTAGCATTCCCGTTTGAGTTTTATTTTCTTCTAAAAATTGAGCTAATCCCAATTTTTCAGCTTTGGCTTGTGCTTGAGCCGTAGTAGTTTTATCACTCATATCAAAAACAACAAAATTAACCTTATCGGCGTAATCTTTTTCTAATTGAGAGAGGGTGGGAGCAATATTTTTACAAGCGGCACACCAACTAGCGTAAACATCCACGAGAACGGGCTTTCCTTGTAACTCTTGAGCTAAAGATGTCCCTACAGTTCGGCTTTTACTAGCACAGGGATTTTTACTAGCACAGGGATTTTTACTGGCACAGGGATTTTTACTGGCACAGGGATTTTTACTGGCACAAGGATTTTTACTAGCACAAGGATTATTTTGTGCTACTTGAGCATCTGTAGCGGAATTAGTTTTACCAGCACAGGGATTAACACAGCCTGTTAATGTTCCTATACTCAAGATTGAGACGATCGAAAGTAAGGAAAATAATTTGATTTTCATGGTTTAAGTCTTCAAAAAATTTTTGACGTTAGTTTTTGATTCACTGATAGAAGTCAAGACGAGAATATCTTTGACAGAAAATCTTGAACTTCTACATTAAAAATTGTCAGTAAATCATCTACTTTTGAGAAATGGCAGTATTCAATACAGAAGTATAGTCATTAAGTTTGTTATTATTACGGTATTGAGTCAGAATGTCACCTGTTTTCGGATCAACGATCGTCACGCTACCAGTTTGAGATTTATTTTGAGCGAAAAATGCCCCTAAACCTAATTGTTTCGCTCTAGCTTCCGATTGAGCAGCTTTAGCCTTATCACTAACATCAAACACGACAAAATGGGCTTTATTACCGTATTGTTGTTTTAATTGAGAGAGGGTGGGAGCAATATTTTTACAAGCGGCACACCAACTAGCGTAAATATCAACCACAACGGGTTTATCTTGTAATTCTTTAGCTAAAGGATTTCCTACATTTTTACTGGTTTTACCAGCACAAGGGTTTTTACCAGCGCAAGGATTATTACTAGCACAAGGGTTTTTACCAGCGCAAGGGTTTTTACCAGCGCAAGGATTATTACTAGCACAAGGATTTTTACCAGCGCAAGGATTAGCTTGAGCAATAACATTATTATTGTCTAACGCTGAAACTTTCAAGTTATTCGCCACAAAAGAAACGGGAATAACAAGGCTAGTGAGACAAAGACTTAACCAAAATGATGCGGATTTCTTAAACACGATCGCTCTCTCCTGAAGTTGATAATTTTTTTCTTCTGTGTCTATTAAAAAGGGTCAACATGAAGAGAAGATGAATTTAAGATAGAGATTTGATAAATTTATTTAACTCACCAAGCTAAGGGTTGAAAATCTTTAGGGGTGTCCATTTTAAACACATCATCATGGATACGGGCAACGTATAACCCCTCTTGTAAAGCCTTTTTACGCACCTCTGACGACATATTCACTGCCGTTAAAATACCATAAACCTGTTTATTGCCATGTTCTGGGAAAAAATGATGAAAACGTCCTAAAATGTTCTTTAATTGTTCGATCGAATCTTCTTTGGCATGGCTTTTAACTTCTACAATATAAGCCCGATTAACTTCACCATTACTGTAAGCTAACACATCGATTTCCATTTCTTCTCCCCCTTTACGAATTCTCACACGAGGGCTAATTACTTCCATCCCCAATTTTTTTTGCAGGATTTTTGTCATGGAAGGCAAGGCTAAACCTTCGGTGAAACTACCAAATTTAGAGCTTAAACCGCCGATTTGTTTGCCTAATTCTTTAATTTTACGATCGGTTTTCTTGAGTTGTTCATCGGTTTTTTTTTGAGCTTCAATCAACTCTCCCAATAGTTGCCAAACTTCATCAGCAGTGGTTGCCATTGTTTTTTCCTTATAATTTTATTTTTTATTATATTATTAATTGAGGTGCGATCGCCCCAACAAATAAAATATAAGCCCAATTGTGCAAGTTAAAACTCATTAGACTTCTCCAATAATCACAAAAACAAGGGCTAAAACCTTGTAGGGGTTAAATATTATTCAACCCCTACGAGTCAACAGAAAATAAATTCGGGTAATGTCTATTGACATGAAAACTAATGTAACTTAATTTGGCGGAGGTGTCCATAAACCGATTTCAAATAAATCTCGGCTACCAGTAAAACCCTGTCCGATAATTGACACTCCCACCGACAAATCAAAGATTATGTCGGGGGATTCTTACCTCACAGACACTTAACTAGACTAACCAAATCTTGATTAATCCCCGTCAGTACGTCTCCGTAAGCATTTTGATTCACGGTATGCCCTACCGCACTTCGACTACGCTCAGTACAAGCAATTAATCCTCTATTTTTAATTACCTCTGCACTCACTACATCT
>CAYPDC010000045.1:0-29309 GCA_964409355.1 uncultured Cyanobacterium sp. | reverse complement strand
AATACCTATCTCGTGTTAACTTCAGTAATCTGTTGAAATATGCGGAATGTGGGATTAAAGTCTAACAACGCTTCTCCAAAATCCTCTAATTTATCCAGATGACAATACCTTCGCCAAAATGAAGAAGGAAAATAAAACTTGATGTCAAGAGAGCTTTTGTAAGAAACTAGATTAAAACAAAGATCAATTTCTACAGTTTAGTAGTATTCAAGGAGATTGGAATTTACAATATTATCAATTACAGGTACTTCATAAAGAGTTTTCTGTTAGCAATGAAATTTATTTCATTGTGGGATAAGGGTTTAGAGTCATAAATCGCCTCGCAATAAATTGACGAGGCTAATAGTAAACGTTCAATGAATTGAACTAATAAAATGTAATTTTGTCCTGACGGGGAAAAAACCCTGCTTATTAAGGGGAGGATCACCTTATTCCCTACCTAAAGAAATAATTTACTCCCAAAATAAAACTTTTTGTGTAAAGCCTAAGTAAAAAAATGTTAACCTAATAGAATAGAATGTTAAATGATAGTGTATAGAGCAGATTAGTAAGGAAATTATTATCAAGAAATATGGCAGGTGACTACTACGATATACTAGGTGTTTCTCGGAATGCAGATAAAGATGAAATTAAGTCCGCCTATCGTAAAATGGCGCGCAGATATCATCCAGATGTCAACCAAGATCCGGGAGCTGAAGAACGTTTTAAAGAAATTAGCCGTGCCTATGAGGTATTATCAGATCCCGAAAATAAGGCTCGATACGATCGCTTCGGAGAGGCAGGAGTTAGCGGTGCAGGAAGTGGGGGAGTCGGTTTCGATCCCAATGATATAGGCGGTTTTGCCGATATTTTTGAAACGTTTTTTGGCGGAGGCTTTGGTGGTGGGACAACCACCCAAACTCGTCGTCGAGGACCCACTAGGGGGGATGATTTACGTCTTGATTTACGTCTTAAATTTAGGGAAGCGGTTTTTGGGGGTGAAAAAGAAATAAAAATTCCCCATTTAGAAACTTGTAGCAGTTGTAATGGTTCTGGGGCGAAAAAAGGCAGTAGTGCCAAAACTTGTGGTACTTGTGGAGGTACGGGGCAAGTCCGCAGAGCTACTCGTACTCCCTTTGGTAGTTTTGCCCAAGTGTCCACTTGTCCCACTTGTAATGGTGAAGGACAAATTATTGAGGAAAAATGCGAATCCTGTGGTGGACAAGGTAGAAAACAAGTTAATAAGAAATTAAAAATTACCATTCCCGCAGGGGTTGATAATGGCACTCGTTTACGGGTAAGCGGAGAAGGAGACGCAGGAACCAGAGGAGGCCCGGCGGGAGATTTATATGTTTACTTAACTGTTGAGTCGGACGCTCATTTCCGTCGTGAAGGTATTAATATTCTATCGGAGATCAGCATTAGTTATTTACAGGCAATTTTAGGCTGTAAAATAAAAGTGCCGACTATTGACGGTGATTTTGAGATACAAATTCCTGCTGGTTTACAACCCAATACCGTTTTAACCCTAGAAGATAAAGGTGTACCAAAATTGGGTAATTCTGTTAGTCGAGGGAATCATTTATTAACGATAAAAGTTGACATCCCCACGAAAATTAGTGGTGAGGAAAAAGAGTTACTAGAAAAATTGGCTCAAATTAAAGGGGAACATACTTCTAAAAAAGGTTTTGAGGGTTTCCTCGAAAGTATTTTTCATAAATAATAATCCCTCGTTAGAAGTTATTTTTAACTGCTTTGGGAGCTTGGGATGTCAAATAGCCATTTTCAATAATTAAAGATTTTCCCATATTTCAGACTTTGATTTCCGAATCAGAAAATTCCGTCTTTTTAGGTGCGATGCCAACGGCACAAGGTGCGATCGCACCTCATCATCTTTAAACCTTCTAGAGAAGATAATAGCAACCTAATAATATATGATTCAATTTTCTAGTATTATCTCAGCTTCGGTTTTTATCATCGTCATTGCCTTGATTATGTCAGAAAAATTACATTTGACGATCGCAGCTTTATTGGGAGCATTAATTCTAATTTTCACCCATACAGTAACTGCTGTTATTAGGAATTATTGGTATAACTACTCCTATTTGTGCAGTGTTGCCTAACGCTACAACAGTTATGCTTTTAGCCCCCTTAATTCCCCCTCTAGCCGAAGAAATCGGAGTCAATTTTGTCCCTTTATTGGTTCTAATGGTTTTTGTGGCTAATAGTGCAGGTTTAATGACATTAGTGGGAGATCCAGCCACTTTCATTGTGGGAGATGCCATTAATATGACATTTCTCGAATATTTACAGAAGGTAAGTTTGACTTTTCTTAAAATTGCAATTATGATAAATATATGCCTATAGGGGGGATCTTAAAATAAGATTTTAGGGATTTAATCATTAAATTTGGATTTTTTCCCTTTACAATATTTTAAGATTAAGTAACGATAAGTAAAGAAATTTTAAGCAATTTTGTTAAATCATACCTTGTTATCTCAATTAACCGCTTTACTACCATCTATTGGGGAGATTATCCTAGATTTTCTTGTCAGTTGGTGGTGGGATAAACAAAAGCGTCAAAAAGTCCTGATTTTCTCAGCTTCGGCTTTTTTGGTTTCCATTCCTGTTTTTTTTCAAGCGCCTTTGGTTAGGGTTTTACCTGAATTAAGTTTATTGTTAACTTTTGTCTGGGTGGCTTTAAGTTTTCACTGGCGCAAACAACCTGAAACTTATATTTGGGGTGATTTACTCTGGGGTTTCAGTTGGAGTTGGTTATGTGGTTCAATTTATTGGGGATGGTTACGGTTTTATCCTTCTATTCATATTCCCATAGAAGCGATCGGTTTACCTTTTGCTATCTGGGGTATTCGCAAAGGATGGGGATTGATTGGTAACTATTTCTATCTTGGCTCTTTGATTGGCACTGCCATCACTGACTTATACTTTTATATTGATGGTTTAATCCCCTACTGGAAAGATTTGATGACCACTGATCCTACTCTAGTTAAGCCTCTTTTGCAAGGTGCGATCGCACAAGTTCAAACGGTTTGGGGTATCAGTTGGGCGGTGTTATTAGCTAATACTCTTTTAGGCATTAGTTTATGGGCAGTAGTCAAGAAACAAACTCATTATTTAGTATTTGCCAGTGCGGTTTTAAGTACTATCTTTACTGATGCTTTATTCTTAGTTGCCGCTTATCTCGGTATTAGCTAATAAATATCCAAAAGAAAAAGCCCCTGAGAGTCTTGCCATGTTTCGACCTCAAGGACTTTTACTTATTTCACTCCTCACCTGACTCTCATTATATCCTAATTTTCCACAATAGTTGTAAAAAAAGTTACCTTTTTTAATATTTATTTTTAAATAAAGAGGGTTTTGAGATTTCTCGACAAGCTCGAAATGACGGAATCTCCTTATTACTGCGTAAGTCTCTATTAACTAGACTGCTGAGTAATTGCACCATTCACAACATAATGTTGTTCAGGTACAGGATAACCTGCTTCGCCGAAAGTTTCACGAATCACTTTATTTGTGTCAAAATAAACTTGCCAATAATGATCATTGTTACAGTATGGACGTACTGCTAATACTGGACCTGCAAAATTGAATTCTAAAATCTCCAGATCTGGTTGAGGTTCGGTAATTACATTGGGAATTTGACTTAATTTCTCTTTGAGAAGTGCGATCGCATCTTGATGATTGACACGATGGTTTAGTTGAGCGACTAAATCAACTCGGCGATAGGGATTCGCAGAATAGTTTTGGATGTTATCGGAGAAAATTTTATTGTTACCTACGATTGTCTTTACATTATCAAGAGTGTTAATGGTGGTGATGAATAGTCCAATTTCTTCCACGGTTCCGGTTACTCCCCCGGCGGAGATAAAATCACCTACAGAGAAGGGGGTAAAAATAATTAAAAATACCCCTGCGGCGAAATTAGCTAAAAGTCCGCCCCAAGCCGCACCAATGGCAATACCAGCCGCCGCTAACAAAGCCGCAAAAGAGGTGGTTTCGATGCCAAAATATCCTAAAATCGCCACCACTAAAACTATTTTTAGGGCAACGATGAGAAAATTTGTTAAATAAGCAATGAGAGTTACATCTATTTGCTGTCTTTTCAAAAGTCGGGATAATAGTTTAACTCCCTTGTTAATTAACCATTGTCCTACTATCCAGAGTGCGATCGCACCTATTAATTTTACACCAAAGTTAGCCAGTTGCTCTTTTATAGTTTGTAGAAAAACATTAACCCTTTCGATCTGAATTTCTTCGATGGGTAATTGAGAAAAAAAAAGCCTTAACGACATAGTTTTGAGAGAAATGTTGATGGTAATTAATTTTTAATGAGATAATTATAATATAGTTTTTTCAAACTTGTTTATTAATCTAAAATATTAAGATTATAAAAGTTACAGGCACTACAACTAGACAATAACGGCAAAACTTTTACCTTTTGCCTACCCTCATCAAAACATAGGATAAAAAGTTAGAAAGTATAAAACGAGATTTTTATATTACTGATTTTTTCTTATACCGAACTCAGGGGAGTTAGAAGTTTGGATAATTTTATCCCACGTTTTGTGAAATAATGAAAAATGAAGAATTCATAACAAAACTAAACAAACCAATAACCATGAAACTTAATTGGTGGAAACGTCTATTTAAAATAACTATTACTACAATTTTAATTGCCACAGTTACAATTATCAATCCCATAGCAATTAAACCAGCACAAGGGTTTTTAGCTCAAGGTGATGCCATCACCGATCCTGAAGCCCTTTTGCGTTATGCCTTACCTATAGATAACGATATTATCCGACAAATTCAAGGAAATATCGAAAAAATTTCCCGTAACCTTCGGGCAAAACGTTGGGCTCTAGTGGAAAAAGAAGTACGCAGTGCCGCTTTCTTACTCAAACTCCATCAGGGGGATTTAATCAAAAGTGTACCCGAAAATTTGCAACCCAGAGCCGAGGAATTAGTTGCCTTCATTACAGAAGATGTATCTAAATTGCAAGAGTTGGTAGAAAAACAAGACAAGGAACAAGTTTATCTTACCAGAGCTAGAATACTTGATAATATTACCGAGTTAGAAGAAGATATGGTGACAGGGTATCCTTTTACCGTACCCGAAGAATATGCTAATTTACCTCAATTATTGGGAAGGGCAAAAGTAGAAGTAGAAACCACTCAAGGTAATTTAACTATCGTTGTTGATGGTTACAGCGCCCCTGTGACGGGAGGAAACTTTGTCGATTTAGTGGAGCGTAAATTCTATGACGGTTTACCCTTTATCCGTGCAGAGGACTTTTACGTCTTACAAACAGGAGATCCTGAAGGAGAAGCCCAAGGATTTATTGATCCCCAGACTAATGAATACAGGGCAATTCCTTTAGAAATTTTAGTCAAAGGAGAATCTGAGCCTCTTTATGGTTTTACCACCGAAGACGTAGGAATGTATTTAGCTCAACCTGTATTGCCCTTTAATGCTTATGGAGCTGTGGCTTTAGCCCGTCCCAGTACCGATGCCAATGGCGGCTCATCTCAATTTTTCTTCTTTAAATTTGATACCGAAGTAACCCCTCCCGGTTATAACCTAATGGATGGAAGATTTGCTGTTTTTGGTTATGTCACTCAAGGAGCTGATGTGTTAGAAAAATTAACAGCAGAAGATAAAATTATTTCCGCACGGGTGGTTGAAGGCAAAGAGAATTTGGTTAAACCGCAAGTCTAATGAGGGTTTGGAGTTCGGAGTTCAGAGTTAAAACAATTACTTCATAAGCCTCATCCAACCTAACCATCTTCCCGTGCTTCCCACACTTCCCATGCTTTGTAAGCCTCCTCACCTGAGTCTTCACGGTTTTAATGAATATGGTGGTAAAATTCAATCATGAGCTATTATCATTTATGATTAGAGGCATATACTGTTAAAAGATAAACTATTAAGTAGGAATCAAGATTTGTGTTATATCTGGCAGAGGTAAAAATTCAAAATAGAAACTTTGTGAGTGGCCATAAAACAGAATTAAAACTGTTAGCGTCACAAGCCGGGGATCAAACATGGAATATAGTTTCTGGGGAGGAAATTGTCACCACTGATTCTATTGATGCAACTGGCAAAGGGGCTCTTTATATTATCAATTTGGATGCCAATAAACAATTACAATCAACTCCCGAATTAGCAGGTTCAAGAATTGTTAATTATTTGCGCCATCTTTCTCGCACCCTAGAAAAATCGAAAGCTCAAGAAGAGGAAATAGAGACTTGGAAGACTTCATTGCAGTTACAGGGAGAGGAGATTGGACGCAGACAGGCGGAATTAGATCAACAGCAACAGATATTACAACAGCAACAGTCGGAATTGGCGAGGTTAGAGGAAGAAAAAGAAAAACTAAGTGGTGCTTGGGAACAAGTTAGGCAAGAACAAAGTCGTAGCGATCAAAGTAAAGAAAGGTTGGCAAATGTTGTCAATGAATTTCAACAGAGTGGTTATAATCAAGAATTGTTGCCTCAAGCCTTGTCAGCTTTAAATAATCAACAGCAGTTACTAAATAGTTGTTCGCAACAGTTAGAAACTCAAAAAACTAGCTTACAACAGAAACAACTGGCACTTAATTCTAAACAACAAACTTTATTACAACAACGTCGAGAGTTAAAAGTGCTTCGGGATAAATTAGAAAAAGCTCTTATTAGTTTCGAGTTGCAAACCCATCTATTAAAGGAAAAAGAACAGGCGTGCGATCGCATCAACAATAATTATCTAGCGATACAACGTCTCGAGGATGAAGTCAATTTCTTGATGGATGATAGTGAGGAAACAAATATTGACTTACAGCGTTTAGAAAGTATGCCTTTGGGAAACTTGGAGGAAGTATTCAATACATTGAAACATGAAACATCAAAATTAGTCAATTTCGTCAATATGCAGGAAGAAGAATTATCTTCAAAAACTGACGAAGTGAAACAACTGCAAGTAAGCCTGTCTCAAGCTAGTGAGGTAGAAAAATTTTCTTTAGAAACAGAATTAGCCGAAGCTCAAGAAGCGATGAAGTTATTCAACGAGACGTTAGTAGGGCAAAGAAGAAACCTCAAAAAACAACAGAAGGTATTAAATGAACATTTAAAAATTCTCAGCCGTCGGAAAGGAATTGTCGAAGTTGACTTCTCCGAAACCGTTAATCTACGCCCCTTAAAAGACGAAATTGAAGTCCAAAAAGATGTTATCGGCAGAAATAGACAAGCAATGGAGGGTGAAATCAGTCGTTTACGACAAAATTATCCTCAATTAGAGCAAGAATTATCGCAAATTAAGCAGCAGTATGAACAGAAACAATCACAAGTGGAATTGCTAGAAGGAGAATGGTTGGAACTTTATCAGGAAGTAGCCAAAATGGAGGTTAGTGTTAATTTGTTAGAACAAAATATCAATCCATTACAGCAGGAGTTAAATTCTGCCCGTAATCAGTTACAAAGTTTAGAGCCTACCAATAGACAAATAGCAACGCTCTTACAAGAAATACAATCAATCTTATAAATTGTGGATATTTTAACTAAAATATTTCCCCAGAATATTATTTTTTTCCCTAGTTCGATTTTCCTCTTGAGCCTTCTAATTTCTTCCTCCCCAGTTTCAGGAGAGACGATCGAGAGTATTACTACTAACAACACCTTTGATGTTGAACCTGATGTAATTAATAATAGTCCCGTGATTCAAGAATGGATTAAGGAAATTCCAGACGTTGGGGCAAAAATTCGTCATCAACCTAGTTTTCCCACTTTATTTCGTTGGGGATATAGCCAATTTCCCTCTAATAATCATTCTGGGGGTTTTTTTGTGGGAGTAGAAGATATTTTTTTAGGAAATACCCCCTTAACATTTAGTGCCGATTATACCTCAGATTTGAGCAATAATCCCAAAGGAGAACGTCTCTCTGTGGGTGGAAGTTTACAATACTACCTTTTCCCCCTTGGAAATTATGTGAATATTGCTCCAGTGATAGGATATAAATATATAGCAACCAATGGTTATCATAGCGATGGTGTTAATGTGGGGGTTAAGGTAAAATTTGCTCTTTCTCCTCAAGGCGCTGCGGATGTGTCTCTGATACAAAGTTTTGTTGCACCTACTAGGGAGAATGAGGTAGGAGTGACGGAAATAAGGGCAGGATATGCCATTAATAAGCATCTACGATTATCTAGTGGCATTAGTTGGCAAAATTCCGTCAAACAAGAAGATTCTCAGCTTAATATTGGTTTTGAGTGGATTTGGAAATAATTATGTCAGAGGGGTAATAAATACGCTAGAATTGTCTAATTAATTATTAATGCGGAACTGGCGGAATTGGCATACGCGCTAGATTCAGGTTCTAGTGTTCGCAAGAACTTCCGGGTTCAAGTCCCGGGTTCCGCACTCTCGATGTATAATTATTGATGGACAAGTCATAGAGAAAACGATAGATAATGAAAGGTTTAGCCTTATTGAGTGTTTCCGATAAAAGCGGTATTGTTGAGTTAGGCAAAAAATTAGTGGAAGAATTTGATTTTCAAATAGTTAGTAGTGGTGGTACAGCTAAAACGTTACAATCTGCTGGTATCCCCGTTACTAAGGTGAGTGATTATACTGGAGCACCTGAAATTTTAGGGGGTAGAGTCAAAACCTTACATCCTCGCATTCACGGTGGTATTTTGGCTAATTTAGATTTAGAATCTCATCAGCAAGATTTAAAGGCAAATAATATTACTGCTTTTGATGTGGTAGTGGTTAATCTTTATCCTTTTGAGAAAACTATTGCCCAAGATAATTGTACCCTAGCAGATGCCATCGAGCAAATTGATATTGGTGGTCCTGCCATGGTGAGAGCGAGTGCTAAAAATTTCCATCATGTCACCATTTTAAGTAATCCTGCTAGTTATGATGACTATTTGCAACAATTAAGGGATAACAATGGTAAAACAACCCTCGAATTTAGGCAAAAACGGGCAATGGAAGCCTTTGCCATGACTGCCAGTTATGATCAAGCCATTTGTCGCTATTTTGCTCAAATTGACCCAAAATCTGCTAATTATTACGGTATTGGGGGTAATAAAATCGCTACTTTACGTTATGGTGAAAATCCTCATCAACAAGCTAGTTGGTATCAAAGTGGAAATGAGACAACAGGATGGAGTAGTGCGCAACAGTTGCAAGGGAAAGAGTTAAGCTATAACAACCTTGTGGATTTAGAAGCCGCTAGAAGAATCGTCTGTGAATTTCCTCCAGATACTGCGGCGGCAGTGGTAGTTAAACATACGAATCCTTGCGGTGTGGCTTTGGGTGACACTTTATCCGAGGCTTACGATAAAGCCTATAATGCTGATTCTGTCTCGGCTTTTGGGGGAATTGTGGCGTTGAATCAAGTCATCGATGCCCCTACGGCAAGGGCAATGAGTAAAATCTTTTTAGAGTGTATTGTTGCGCCTGATTGTACGGAAGACGCTAAGGCTATTTTAGCGAAAAAATCGAATTTGCGAGTCTTACTTTTACCCGATTTAAACTCTGGTAGTCAAGATAACATAAGGGCGATCGCAGGGGGGTTTTTAATTCAAGAAAATGATTTAAGTATGGAGTTACCCCAATCTTGGCAAGTCGTCACCGAAAAACAACCTACCGAAGAAGACTTAAAAGAGTTACTCTTTGCTTGGAAAGTCGTTAAACACATCAAATCAAATGCGATCGCGCTTACTAAAAATTGTACTACTGTAGGAATCGGAGCAGGTCAAATGAACCGTGTAGGCTCTGTGAAAATCGCCCTAGAACAGGCTTACAATGAAGCAGAAGGGGCTTATTTAGCCAGTGATGCCTTTTTCCCCTTTGATGACTCCGTGCGCACCTGTGGTGAGGCTGGAATAAAAGCCATAATACAACCGGGAGGCTCGATCCGAGATGAAGATTCCATTAAAGCCGCCAATGAGCTAGGATTAGTGATGGTATTTACTGGAGTGCGTCACTTTTTACACTAATGTGTAATTCTGTAGGGGTTGAACAATGTTCAACCCGTCAAAACAAACCATTAGACATCTATTTTCATCGAGGTGAAAACCGTTGGGAAATTGGAAATTATTAGATGTGTTTTGTGTATATTCAGTAAGTCGATACATAAAAGGGAGTGGTTTTTTAGCAATTTTAGCTTATTTTTGCGCACTTTTTTGTTAATGTAGTATGCTTTATCCCTTGATTTTTATAGTTTTCTGACTTATTCAGCAAACCCTAGTTGCTATACTGTTGTACAAAAACATACTTTTAATTACTAAATTCTCAATTCTACAGGTTTTCCCACTGAAAATTAATGGTAATGGGCAAGGATTTTAAAGACTCCTGATCGATGGATAAATAACAAGAAAAATATCTAATTGACCATTGAATATGTCGATAATAACTCTGATTTTTTTGTCTGTTTTTTGGCGGTTCAGACCATAGTCTCGTTCCCGTTGCTCTTTCCGCTCGATCTTGATTTAGTAGTTCTTTGCGTTGGACTTCTTCTTGGTGAGAGTTAGAAATTTCTTGAATTAAAGTCTCGATAAATTTGTCTTGATTTGAGTGACTGATGATGACTTTTTTGATTGATAAATTTTGGATAATTTCCTGAAATAGTACTCCAACATTTTTTGTCCAAAAATCTTGATTTTTTTTAGATAAAATATATATTTTATTGGTAGTTTTTCTCTGAGATTTTAAATAGTTTAAAGTAAAAATAGCTTCATCAACACTGTTAGAAATAATGGCAATATCGCCTTCAGAATCAAGATCTAATACCGAGTAGTTTTTCTGTAATGACTGTTTTTGTCCTAAATATTTCAACAGATCAGGATGTCTATTTAAACTCTCATCGTTAACCCGAATTTTGCCATCTAAAGCCATTACCTCCCCATTATTATTGACTCCTAGAGGATTTATTTCAATAATGTCGAGATCATTGCTAATAAATAAATCATACATCTTCTCGATAATTACCGTCACTGGTGCGATTGCGCTTTCTTTTAAACCCATTTTCATCACTAAATCACGGGCGTGAAAAGGCAAAAATTCTTCTTCAATAACACAAGTTTGTAGATTTTCGAGGAGAGTATCAACATGAATTCCTCCTCGGGAAGAACCCATTAAAACGGGCTTTTTCAAGACATAATCGAACATTATACCCAAAAATATTTCATTTTCTACATCGTAGCGACTCTCCGCCAAAATAACTTGCGGATACTCCCTTTCTATGGCTAAATGAAACAAAGATTGAGCAACAGCGATGGCATCTATGGTGTTTTCCACAAAACGCACTCCTCCCAATTTTGCCCTACCACTAGCTAAAACCTGAGATTTTAAAACAATGGGATAAGGAATTTGTAAATTTTTCAACTCCGTGGGATCAGAAATTGATTGAGAAGGTAATACGGGGATACCAACTTGGGAAAATAGTTCTTTAGCCTGATATTCTAGTAAATCCATGGGATAGTTAAATAAGGAATAAGGAATTTTGGCGTTGCTGAATTAGGGTATGATTTAGGGGGAAGGGGTGATGAGGGGAAGGGGTGATGACTTATTACTTAAAAACGAGATTCACACCTTAAATCAGCAATAACACTAATTTTATTACTCATTACTCCCCCTAGCCAGTCAATTTTTGACAAGACGCAAGATCTTAGTTAAACTTAGCCAAGGGGTGCTAAACAAACTTTAGTACCACCCAAACCACAATAACCATTGGGATTTTTCGCTAAATATTGTTGATGATAACCCTCGGCAAAATAAAATTCTGGTGCGTCAATAATTTCTGTGGTAATATCGGGATAGCCAACTTCTTTTAATGACTCTTGATATAAGACTTTTGATTTTTCCGCTAAGGTTTTTTGCTCTTGTGAGTAAGTATAAATACCTGAACGATATTGAGTACCTTTATCATTGCCTTGACGCATTCCCTGAGTAGGATCATGATTTTCCCAAAAAACTTTTAAAAGGGTTTCATAGCTGATCAGATTAGGATCATATACTACTAATACAACCTCATTATGCCCTGTTAAACCGCTACAAACTTCTTCATAAGTGGGATTGGGGGTTAAACCTGCACTATAACCAACGGCGGTAATATAAATGCCCGTTTCTAGTTGCCAAAATTTTCTTTCAGCGCCCCAAAAACAACCCATACCAAACATAGCGGTTTCCATGGTTTCAGGATAGGGAGGCTTCATAGGATTACCGTTAACATAGTGTTTGCTAGGAATCGGCATTTTTTGACTTCTACCGGGTAAGGCTTCTTCGGTAGTAGGTAGAGTTAGTTTTTTGTCTCGTAAACCAAATAAAAACATAAGAATTATGGCTATTTAACATTTTGTTATGTTTCATTGTATCTTAAATATCAAAGGTTTTAAGTGACTCTTATATGTCATGATAGCCAGAATTAATTTTTCCTTAATTATGATTTTCCAACAAAATATTTTTGCAAATTTTTTTCTTAAACGAGTTAATCTGATTTTGTTTCTCATTATGGGCTTGGCTTTGTTTTTTCGGGGATATAACTTAGAATCAAAGATTATTTGGCACGATGAAATTTATAGTCAGTTTCATATTGTTGGTTATTATTATCAAGAATTAAATCAAAATATTTTTCATGGTCAAATTATTCAACCTCAAGATTTACAATTTTATCTCAAACTTAGGAGCGATCGCACCTTTGTAGATACAATAAAAGGACTATTATTAGATGATCCTCATCATCCTCCTTTATATTATCTGTTAGCAAAATTTTGGTTATATATTTGGGGAGATAATATTATTTCTTCGAGAATTTTATCAGTGATCAGTGGTATTGTCATATTGCCTATAGCTTATCTTTTAAGTCAGGAAATATTTAAGCAAAAAAGAATTAGTTTAATTTTTACCTTTTTGATTGCTAATAGTCCATTTTTTGTGTTATTTGCCCAAGAAGCAAGGGAATATAGTTTATGGGCATTATTTATTTTACTTTCTTATCTCTTTTTATTAAAAGCATTAAATACTAAATCATGGAAGGGAGGGGGAGTTTATTGGGGATGTTATACCTTCTCTTTAACCGCAGGAATTTATACATCAGCATTAATGTTAACGGTTATTATTAGTCAATTTATTTACCTGATTTTGATTCATAAATGGAGTAAGCGAAATTTATTTTTTTATAGTCTTTCTTTAACTCTTAGTTTTGGGATGTTTTTGCCTTGGTTATTAGGTTTTATCGAGAATTTTCACACATATAAACTCGCAACGGCTTGGATTTCTCAAACTAATTTACCTGCCTTTATTTTTATCAAACATTTACTTACAAATATTGGGAGGTTATTTTTATTATTAAATCCCGTTGAACCTCAAGTATCATTGTTAAATATTCTGTTACTTTTTATCATTGTTTTAATAATTATAATATCTTATTACTATTTGGTTATTTACGGAGATAAAACTCAAAAAATTTTTCTGCTTATATTTAGTTTAACACCTTTTTTACTGCTGGTTATTCCCGATATCTTATTCGGTGGGATAAGGGCAATAATTCCCCGTTATTTAATTCCGACTCAACTAGGTTTGTTCTTAGTAATTGCTTATTATTTAGGGATTAATTATAAATCGAAATTAGCCAAAATATTTTTTATGATATTAATTATTTTCGGCTTATCAGCAAATATAAAAAATCTATCAACAACAACTGCTTGGACAAAAGATATTAATTATAATTTAAACACAATAGCTGAAATTATCAACGATAATTCGCCTTCTTTGGTGGTGGGAAATGATTTCGGTTATCATTTTGGTACATTTTTTGCTCTCAGTTATTTACTCGATGAAAATACAAATTTACAGTTATTTTCCCATAAAAAAGATTTAGGAAATGTTCTCAATGCTACTTCATTTAAAACAGTTTATTTTTTGAATATGCCCGATAGTTTAAAATCTGATTTATTATCAAGTGAAACAGTTATATTAAAAGATATTTTTTCCGATCGAGATTTAAAATTAACTCAATTAAAGCATCGAAACCAAATGTAGGTTGGGTTAGCGATAGCGTAACCCAACAAAAATTCATATTGAATTACCTCAGTTCGATACAAAAATGTAGGATTTAGGCAGGTTTCAGGTTTAATTTCTCTAACATTAATATTGATAAATTGCCCTATTCCTGAGTCTAAAAATTGCGGCTCTTCTACAGTAGCTATGGTAAATTAATAAAAAATAATTGCTATAAGCTATGTAAATTAAGAGATTAACGATAACAAAAAATTAATTGTTATAAATTAACATTTATTATTTAACCTGACACCTGCCACCGGCCACCTACCACCTTTTTCTAACCAATAATTTACACGACGAGCAGTAAGAGAGCCAAAATTGCTTTCTTTTTAGTTTAATTTTTCCAGCAATAAATCGACATTAAAATGCTCCTCAATGAGATTTTGCATACATTCTACTTTAATGGTTTCATGAAGTCTGACTTTGCCAAAGGCTCGATCGACAATTTCCACAGTGGTAAGGGTATCGCAATCTACCATCAGAATAGGGATTTCTAAGTCCGCAGCCCGTGCTAAAATCATTTGTTGAGGGGGAGTATGTCCTGTTAAAATTAAGCAACTTGTAGAGCTTTCTAGGGCGGCTAACTGTAAATCGGTGCGATCGCTCCCAGTGACTACAGCCATATTTTGCCCTTTACGGAAATATTCTAAGGCAGAGTTGACATTCATCGCTCCGACAGTTAAACTTTCTACCATTAAATCAAGACGATTTTCCCGACATAAAACTTTTGCATTCAACTGAGAGGCTAATTCTCGGACGCTGACGCTTTGCAAGAGTCTATCGGTGGGTAAAGTGCCTAAAATATCAATGCCTCGACTGTGGAAAAAGGGTTTGAGATCGTTTTCAATATGATCTAGGGCATCATTGGGGATACTATTGATTAAAACACCTAAGAGGCGATCGCCCAATAATTGTTGAGCAGAAAGAATTTGATCTACAATGAGTAAACCATCATATTTAATAACTAATAAGACATCAGCCGAAATTTGTTCGACAATTTCTGGCACAGAAAGATTAAATAATTTACCCTGAGTTAAGTTTCCCGCCCCTTCTAAGAGTATTAAATCAGCATCAATAGAGTTACAATATTCTTTTAAATCCTGTTGATAATTAGTCTCTTGATGAAGATAATCGGCGATAGTTTTCTCACTTAACAATAATAAAGGAGTTTTGACCCTTTCTTGAGGTAAATTCAAAATTTGACTGATAAAGAGTAAATCTTGTTCATCTTGGGTTGTATCATTGACATTAAAACAAGTGCCAATGGGCTTACCATAACCCAATTTTACTCCTTTTTTTTGTAATTGATGAGCAATACCTAAAATTGTAGCCGTTTTTCCAGTATAAGGTTCACTAGAAGCGATTAATAAATGTTTAGATTGAGAAGAAGTCATAAGAATGAATAATGAATAGTTAATAGTGGATAGTTAATAGTGGATAGTCAATAGTGGATAGTTAATAATTAATAGTTGCTTTTTTTCTCGCTATCCGTAATTACTCCCTACTCCTGACTCCTACTTATTACCTATAAAACTCCTTTTGAGCTAGGTATTTCGTGAATACGACGGGAATCAAACTCTAAAGCCATGCGCATAGCGCGTGCAAAAGCCTTAAAAGTAGCCTCAATGATATGATGGGAGTTAATACCGTCTAATTGACGAATATGTAAAGTGATTTGACTGTGATTAACCAACGCCACAAAAAACTCTCTCACTAACTGAGTGTCATAGCTACCGACTCTTTGAGTAGGAATATCTAAACCATAGCTTAGGTGAGGACGACCTGAAAAATCAAGGGCAACTTGAATTAATGCCTCGTCTAAAGGTGCGATAAAATGCCCAAAACGGTTAATTCCTTGACGGTTTCCCACCGCTTGCGCGATCGCACTCCCTAGAGTAATACCAACATCTTCATTAGTATGGTGATCATCAATGTGAATATCTCCAGTGGCTTGAATGTCGAGATCGAGCAATCCGTGAGAACAGAGTTGGTGTAACATATGATCTAGGAAAGGAATCCCTGTATTAACATTACATTTTCCCGTGCCATCAAGATTAACAGTGACATTAATATCTGTCTCTTTGGTTGTACGACTAACAGAAGCAATACGCTTTGTTTGATTGACAGAGACTAAATTATCCTGAGTGGCTATAGTAGAAATAGACATTAGAAGTTTATATAAGATTTATCAATAAAAATAAAATAATAAAATCGAACTGAGGTTAAATTGATTGCCTCTGCAATTTCCTTTTCTTTAATATTGTAATGATTCCCAAAAAAAGATGGCTTTATCTCAAGAAAATACCCCCCTTATAAGTAAATTAGCACAATTAGCCACAAAACAAAATGCTCCCTTTTATACTCCGGGTCACAAAAAGGGTCAAGGCATAGGAAAGGGGTTAAAATCATTACTAGGGGAGAAAGTGTTTCAGGCGGATTTGCCTGAATTACCCGAATTAGACAACCTATTCAATCCTGAAGGAGTAATTAAAGAGGCTCAAGAATTAGCCAGTGAGGCTTTTGGGGCGGATAAAACTTGGTTTTTAGCTAATGGTTCGACTTCGGGAATTATCGCCGCCATTTTGGCTACCTGTGGAGAAGGAGATAAAATTATTCTTCCTCGCAATGTCCATCAATCAGCCATCTTTGGTTTAATTTTGTCGGGTGCAGTACCAATTTTCCTGAATCCTGAGTACGATAGTGAGTTTGATTTAACTTATAATCTGTCTTCAGAGCAAATTCTCAAGGCATTAAAGGATAATTCAGGGGTGAAAGCAGTATTGTTAGTTTCTCCTACTTATCATGGCATTTGTGCAAATTTGACGGAGATAGCCCATTATTTGGCTAAATATAACATTCCGTTGCTCATTGATGAAGCTCATGGTGGACATTTTCATTTTCACCCTTCTTTGCCCATGTCGGCTTTAGAAGCAGGGGCAGATATTGTGATTCAATCCACTCATAAGGTTTTAGGGGCGATGACTCAAGCCTCGATGTTGCATTTGAAAAGTAAGTTAGTTTCTCCTGAAAGAATTAGTCAGGCTTTGCAATTAGTTCAATCTTCTAGTCCTAGTTATTTGTTATTAGCTTCTTTGGATTCTGCTAGACAACAAATGGCAATGAATGGAAACAATTTACTGTCTCATACGTTAGATTTAGCTTTATTGGCAAGAGAAAAACTTAGTCATTTGGATTATTTATCTATGCTTAATTTCTATGATAAAAGAGATAATTTTTATGATTTAGATTTAACTAGATTAACGATAAATATTTCTGATTTAGGACTTAATGGTTATGAAGTTGATGATATTTTTGATCAAGAATTGGGAATAACTTGTGAATTACCAAGTTTAAAAACTTTGACTTTTATTATTTCTATTGGCAATAATTTATCAGATATTGAACGGTTAGTTAATGGATTTAAAAAGTTAAAAATATATCAAAAAATAGTGAAAAAAGATAGTTATTTCATTACTAATTTACCCATTCCTGAATTAAAAATTACTCCCCGTCAAGCCTTTTATCGTCAAACCATAACCGTTAATCAAACCGAAGCAATTAATCGTATTAGTGGGGAAACTATTTGCCCTTATCCCCCCGGTATTCCTCTGATTATGGCAGGAGAAATCATCAACCAAGAGGCGATCGCATCTTTAAATGAGATTCTCAATTATGGTGGTACAATTACGGGGGCTAGTGATGGGAGTTTGGCAACACTAAAAGTAATAAGCTAGTGGGCAATGGATTCAATATTGTTAATTATTAATTCCTAATGGAATCAGGAACTTAATGAGCTTACTAACGTTATCATAGAGAAAAAATAATTTTTCCACAGATAATTGAAAGGAGATATAGGGAGTATGTTAACCCAAATTTATCCCAGTGCGATCGCATCTATCGGGAATAAAAACCCGCAACTGTTTCGAGAAATCAAAGGACGACTTAAACAAAAAAATGTAGTTATTGTTTCTTTAGCCTCCATTATTGGGCAAATACTTCTATATCTCTATTTTCATAATTTGTTACCGAGTATAGAAGACAGATATAGTAGTCGTTACTGTACTTCTACCTCTGCTGATTATTATTCAAGTATGGGAGTATGTCAAGAGGATTTATTCGGTAATATCATGACTCTCAAAGCATTGTGGTGGCTTGATTTATTTACTACCATGAGTATTTTAGGGATTTTTATTCTCTTGGTGGTAGGTAGTTATATGTTAATTGCCGATATTTCTAAGGAAAATAGCAGAAATACCCTTAACTTTATTCGCCTCACTCCTCAGTCTGCTATGACAATTCTAGGGGGAAAAATGTTAGGAGTGCCAATTTTAGTTTATTTATTTGGTGTTTTGGCTATTCCGTTACATTTATTGGCAGGATTAAAAGCTAATATCCCTTTTCCTTTAATTATCAGTTTTTATCTGGTTTTAGGGGCGAGTTGTCTGTTTTTTTATAGCGCAAGTTTATTATTTAGTTTAGTTGCCACTGGTTTAGGTGGTTTTCAGGCTTGGTTAGGTAGTTTAGTGATTACCTTTTTCTGTTTAACCAGTATGGGAGTTTCTTTAGAGGCTTCTCATGGTTGGAGTGTGACTTCTTTGGATTGGTTAGCACTGTTTTATCCGGGTATGTTTTTGGCCTATTTAGTGAAAGCGACTTTTATTTCCCCTGATACCATTGGTTATCTATCTTTACAGGGTTTAAACGATCTTAACTGGTATGGCAATTTTTGGTGGCGTAATAGTCTCACTGGTTTAATGTTAATCGTTGCTAATTATGGTATTTGGACTTTTTGGCTATGGCAAGGTATTAAACGCCGTTTTCATAATCCTCATGATGGTGCGATTTCTAAATATCATAGTTATCTGATTACTGCTTGTTTTATCGTCTTTAATCTTGGTTTTACTCTCCAAGAAAGGAGTCTTTCTGGCTCTGATTTTAAGGATAAATTAATCCTCTTCCTCATTATTAATTTCTTTTATCTTTTATTAATCACTCTTGCTTTAACTCCTCAACGACAAACTTTACTCGATTGGAGTCGTTTTCGTCATGAAAATTCTGAGCATCGTCATATCCTTAAAGATTTATTCTTAGGAGAAAAAAGTCCAGCCGTAGGTGCGATCGCACTTAATGTTTTGTTGATAACTTTATATGTATCTCCTGCGGTTGTCATCTTTTCTTGGGGAGAAGATAAAGTCTTATTGCTAACAGGATTAATATTAGGAGGCATGATGATGGTGATTTATGCCACTATGTATCAGTTATTGTTACTACTGAAGACGAGAAAAAGAAACTTAATCGCATCTTCTTGCGTTACCATTTTGATTTTTGCCCCCGTGTTAAGTGTTATCATTACGGGAGGCTCTCACATAGGCATTATTTGGTTATTTTCGGCTTTTCCAGCCATTGCCATTGGGGAAGTTTCACTATTCCCTCTGATGGGTAGTTTCTTAACTCAGGTTACGATCATTGTTGCGTTTAACTATCAACTCAAGAGAGTGTTAAATAAAGCCGGAGAATCGGAGATAAAAGCTCTATCTTAAGTTTTATTTATGTTACCTGAGTTCGACATAAAATCTTAAGTGATGAAAGGTGTCAGGTATCAGGCGATGCACTGAGGGTAGCCGAAGTGTGTTAGGTGTTAGGTTAAAGAATTGATAAAAAACTTATGTTTGTTGATTTTATTGTTTTTCAGCACCTTGATTGATTAATCAATCTTAAAAAACCCCCCTGAAACCGCAACCCGAAACCTGAAACCTAGCTAAATCAACAATTCTTATATCGAACTGAGGTTATGTTGCATTTATTGAATTTCTCAACAAAAGTCCGTAGGGGTTGAATATATTCAACCCCTACAAATTAACGGGAGACTTGAACTGAATTGTCAGAAATCACCTAAAGTGTTGCCATGCCATAAGTATTAATTGCCAATATGTTCGCAAAGATTAAAAAAATCTAAAGGATAAGAAAAGGTTTACAATAAATAAATTAGATTATAGAAAACTTAAATATAACATCTCCCATTAAAATTTAACAACCTTATTTTATTTTAGATGAGTATTGATCAACCCATTTCTCAAACATCCTTTGCTTTAACTACCCCCCTCTATTACGTTAACGGTTTACCCCATATCGGCAGTGCTTATACCACTATGATTGCAGATGCGATCGCACGCTGGAATCGTCTTTCGGGTAACGAGGTAATGTTTGTTACTGGTACAGATGAACATGGGCAGAAAATTCAACGCACCGCCGAAGAAAAAGGGGTTGATCCCCAAAAACATTGTGATCATGTTTCTCAAGAGTTTCAAGATTTATGGCATAAATTAAATATACAATTTGACAGATTCAGTCGTACCACTGCAATTAATCATCGGGCGATCGTCAACGAATTTTTTACCAGAGTTCAAAAAAGCGATGATATATATTTAGCACAACAACAGGGATGGTATTGCGTCGCCTGTGAAGAATTCAAAGAAAAGAGGGATTTAACCGACGATAATTGTTGCCCCATTCACACTAATCAGAAAGTAGAATGGAGAGACGAAGAAAATTACTTTTTCCGCCTTTCTCGCTATCAAAATCAACTAGAAGAATTATATAAAAACAACCCCGATTTTATCCAACCTGAAAGCAGAAGAAATGAGGTAATTAACTTTGTTAAACAAGGTTTACAAGACTTCTCTATTTCTCGTATTAACGTTTCTTGGGGTTTTCCGATACCTACCGACTCTAAACATACAATTTACGTTTGGTTTGACGCTCTTTTAGGCTATATAACGGCACTTTTGGACGAAAATGACCCCCCAACCCTAAAAAATGCCCTGAAAAAGTGGTATCCTTTTAATTTACATTTAATTGGGAAAGACATATTAAGATTCCATGCCGTTTATTGGCCCGCTATGTTAATGTCAGCACAACTACCATTACCAAAACAGGTATTCGGCCATGGTTTCTTAACGAAAGATGGTAGAAAGATGGGCAAAAGTTTGGGTAATACCCTTGATCCTTTTGCATTAATAGAAAAATACGGGGCAGATGCCGTACGTTACTATTTTCTCAAAGAAATCGAATTAGGGGAAGACGGAGACTTTAACGAAATCCGTTTTGTGAATACTCTTAATGCAGATTTAGCAAATGATCTCGGTAATCTCTTAAACCGCAGTCTTGGAATGCTGAAAAAATACTGCCAAGGGGTTTTACCACCTATCACAGGAAATGATATTGCTGATGATAATGAGGTGAAAAAATTAGGGCAATCTTTAGAAAATAAGGTGATAGAAGCCTATCAAAATTATCGTTTTTCTAGTCTATCTCATGAAGTTTTAACTCTGATTCGTAGCTGTAATAAATTTATTGATGAGAGTCAACCTTGGAGTTTATACAAACAAGAAAAACAAGAAGAAGTGGAAAAAATCCTTTATGTCGTTTTAGAATCAGTCAGATTTGCGGCTTTTGCTTTTGCCCCAATTATTCCTAATATTAGTAATAAGATTTATCGTCAATTAGGTTACGATTTTGACTTTAATCAAAAGGATTTAGGCTTAACTACGAATATTTATGATGTGCATAAACATTGGGGAAATTTGGCTTTAAATCAAGATTTACCTAAAGCTGAACCCGTTTTTGCAAGGTTAGAATTACCAAGTAATTAGAATGTGATAAGAGAGTCTATCGTAAGCCGTTTAGGAGTTATTCAATTGCTGTTAAGGGAGTAGGGAGTAAGATTAATGTTAGAGAAATCGAACCTGAAACCTGCTACCTGAAACCTTCCTAAATTAAGATAAATTTAATAACACTTAATTTCTGCTTTAAGATATAACTAATATATAATTAAAAATTTCTTTTTTATAAAAATCTCAAATTCTTTTTTACAAACTAACTATTAACAAACAATTATTTAATAAAATAAGGATAATAAAATGTGGGATAATTTTGATAGTGATCCCGTCTTTCCCCCTGAACAAGTCTTGGAGAATAGGGGAAGGGTGGCGATCTTTATTGATGGTTCAAATTTATTTTATGCTGCCCTCCAATTAGGAGTTGAAATCGATTATACAAAACTGCTATATCGTTTGACTGCTGGTGCGAAATTATTGCGTGCTTTCTTTTATACTGGAGTCGATCGCACCAATGAAAAACAACAGGGATTTTTACTGTGGATGCGCCGTAATGGCTACCGAGTCATTGCCAAAGATTTGGTACAATTACCGGATGGTTCAAAAAAAGCCAACTTGGATGTGGAAATTGCCGTTGATTTAATGGCTTTAGTGGATTATTATGATACTGCTGTACTGGTGAGCGGAGATGGAGATTTAGCCTATGCAGTGGATGCGGTGAGTTATCGAGGGGCGCGTATTGAAGTAGTAAGTTTGCGATCGATGACCAGTGATAGTTTAATTAATGTAGCGGATCGTTATATCGATTTAGATCAAATTCGGGAGGATATACAGAAAACCCGTAAATCTAATTTAACGTATGATCCTTTTTCTCCCTACCATTTAATTGAAAATCGAGATCCAGATGAATTATAATAGTAGAGTGGGCATTGCCCACAAAAAATCCGTCTCTGTTACCTCTCGTTGTGATAAATTATGTCGGATCTTCCATTATTATTTCAACGAAAAAACTATGACAAATGCCATCGCATCTACCTTGATCATGCCCATGACTATACAATAAAAAACTATGACATTGTAGAAAAATATCAAAAATAATGAAGAAAAAATTAGAAAAAGTATGGCAATGGTTCGGTTATGGTTTAATCACTATTGCACTTATTATTACTACTTATAGTGTTGCTTTTGCAGATGTAATCCCTTCTAGTTATAGGGATTTGCAATTTCCTTCCTTGCCAGAAATTGAATTGCCGGAGTATGAGCGTTTTCAATTAGATAATGGTATGATAGTCTATCTGATGGAAGATCATCGTTTACCTTTAGTCAGTGGTAATGCTCTTATTCGCACAGGTTCAAGGTTTGAATCCTCCTCTCAAGTGGGTTTAGCGGAATTAACAGGAACTTTAATTCGTTTAGGCGGCACAGTTAATTATTCTCCGTCTCAATTAAATTCTATCTTAGAACAAAAAGCCGGGGCGATCGAATCTTCTATTGACACGACGATGGGTAGTGTCAGTTTTTCCGCCCTCAGTTATGATTTAGATACTATTTTCTCATTATTTGCAGAAGTATTACAAGCTCCTGCTTTTGAATCTAAGCAGTTAGAAGTCTTAAAAACTCAAGCCAGAGGTGCGATCGCTCGTCGTAATGATAACCCCGGAAACATAGCCAGTAGAGAATTTAAGAAACTTATTTATGGGCAAAACAGCCCCTACGCACGTACAGTAGAATACGAAACCCTAGATAATATTGCTCAAAAGGACATTCAAAATTTTTATAGTACCTATGTTCGTCCAGAAGGGATAATCTTAGGTATAGTGGGAGATTTCGATAAAAAAGAAATCAAGAAAAAAATAGCGGCAAATTTTGCCCACTGGAGAGGAAATAGTAATCAAACACCAAATTTTACCACCACAATCCCTGAACAGAAAAATAGCAAAAATATCTTTATTGTCGATCAACCTCAACTAACTCAGAGTAATATCTTATTAGGACATTTAGGCGGTAAATTAAATGATCCCAATTATCCGACTCTCAGCGTTATTAATGGAGTTTTAAACGGTTTTGGCGGTAGGTTACACAATGAAATCAGATCCCGTCAAGGATTAGCATATTCGGTTTATGGATTATGGCGAGGAGATTATGATTATCCCGGTTTATTCGTAGCTGGTGGGCAAACCAGAAGCGATACAACGACTCAATTTATCGCAACCATGAAAAAGGAGATTGAGCGATTACGCACTCAACCTGTTACAGAAGATGAGTTAAACTATGCCAAAGATTCTATCCTTAACTCTTTTGTCTTTCAATTTCAATCTCCCAGTCAAACTCTCTCTCGGATGATGACTTACGAATATTATGGTTATCCCCAAGACTTTATTTTTGCCTATCAACAAGGGGTGAAAGACACTAAAACAGAAGATATTTTGAAAGTTGCTCAAGAATATTTTAATACAGATCAGATGGTGACTTTAGTTGTCGGCAATCAAGAGGAAGTTAAACTAGATTTAGAAACATTAGGGCAAGATGTTAAACCATTAGTTATTGCAAAAGTCGGTAATGATTAATATACTTGGCAAGGACATAATTTGATATTACACACTAATTATGTTAAGAACGGACAGATTTGAGCTACTTATTTATTCTTAATTAAGGTATTATTATTATCTTAAATCGGAATGATTTAGGACTGCTATAACTGTAGAAGAACAAAAAAAACTTAAAGAAGATGTAAAGATTTGATACTTTTCTTATCAATAGACGTAAAGAAATAAGATAATAGTTTCGCTGTTTATAATCATTATTGACGAAGGAAGCCACTCTTTCCTTGAATGAGTTAACAGTAGTGCTTTCCCGAAAAGGGTAATTGCTTACCATATTGGCTTTTATCACACAATCAGATATAAGATCAAAACTAACTGTTTAACTTGAATTTATAAAATCTTGTTTAGGAGAAAAAAATGTTAGTTGATGCTGTCACCAGTTTAATCAAAAACTATGATGTCACAGGGCGCTATTTAGATCGTAATGCCCTTGATTCCTTAAAATCCTATTTTCAGTCTGGCACAACCAGAATTAAACTTGCCACGATGATCAACGGAAATTCCCCCGACATAGTCAAAAATGCTTCTCGCCAACTATTTGAAGAAGTACCCGAATTAATCCGTGCAGGGGGAAATGCTTACACCACTCGCCGTTATTCCGCTTGTTTAAGAGATATGGACTATTATCTTCGCTATGCCAGTTATGCTTTAGTCGCAGGAGATAACGCCATTTTAGATGAGCGAGTTTTACAAGGATTAAAAGAAACCTATAACTCTTTAGGTGTACCTGTTGGTCCTACGGTTCGTGGTATTCAAATCATGAAAGAAATGATTAAAGAAATGGCATTCCAAGCGGGAATGGATGATGTTAACTTAGTGGATGCACCCTTTGATCATCTTACCCTTGAGTTAAGCGATATTTCCGTTTAGTTCACTCTCTACTTTATACGGGCTTAATAATTTTAAGCCCTTCATTGAAATATTTAACGGGTGAGTTTCAGTGGATAAAATAATCCCTTGTACCCTTAGCCGACATAGCTTGATTTAAACGATTTAAACCGTGAATATAGGCACAAGTACGGAAAGAAACCCCTAATTCTTGATGAATTTGCAAAACTGCTTCCGTTTCCTCAATCATTCTTTCTTTTAATTTTTCTTGCACTTCTTTTAAAGTCCAATATAAACCGTTACGATTTTGTACCCATTCTAAATAACTCACCGTAACTCCTCCTGCATTGACTAAAATATCAGGGAAAACATGAATCCCTTTTGCTTCTAACATTTTATCGGCTTCGGAGGTAATTGGACCGTTTGCCACTTCAAAGATAAATTTTGCCTGTATCTGATGGGCATTTTCTACGGTTATTTGTTTTTCTAATGCCGCAGGAATCAAAACGTCCACATTAAGGGTTAAAAGTTGTTCATTCGTGATGTTATCATGCTCGACTATATTGCAAACAGTATCATGACAATATACCTCTTGAAGAGAAAGATTTTTTCTCTTATATTCTCGAATACTGGCAATATCTAAGCCGTGAGGGGAATAAATTCCCCCTTGAGAATCGCTGACAGCAACCACTTTATAACCTGATTTTGCTAAGAGGTAGGCAATTTCTGCCCCTGCATTGCCGAATCCTTGCACAGCAACGGTGGTGTTTTCACGTTTTTGATTAAATTGAGGTAAAATGCTGTTGATGAGGTAAAATGCCCCTGTAGCTGTAGCTGTATCCCTTCCTTGAGAGCCCCCCATTGTCAATGGTTTTCCCGTCACTACCCCCAGAGAAATACGACGACGAATGATACTATATTGATCCATCATCCAGCCCATGATCATCTCGTTAGTATAAACATCAGGGGCTAAAATGTCCACATCAGGTCCAATAAAATCAGCGATCGCCTCTATATAACCTCTACTTAATCTTTCTAATTCCGCTTTTGACAATTCCTTCGGATTAACAGTAATACCCCCCTTTGCACCACCAAAAGGAAGATTTAACAAGGCACATTTAAAAGTCATCCAAAAAGCCAAAGACTGTACCTCATCCAAAGAAACCGCAGGATGATAACGAACTCCTCCCTTCCCCGGTCCTCTAGTGTCATCATAGCGCACTCGATACCCCTGAAAAATTTTTAGTGAACCATCATCCATTCTCACGGGAATCGAAACACTCAGACTCGCTTTAGGATACTTTAACCTTTCACTAGCATCGTCAGAAATAGTGACATATTGCAAGGCTTTTTCTAATCTCACACTAGCATCGGCAAATAGAGAGGACATAGGTTTAATGAATAATGAATAATGAACAATTAATGAGGTGTCAGGTGTTAGGTATCAGGTGTCAGGTGCGAGGTATTTTTTATTAGACATCTCAAACAATTAAGATTTTTCCTTGGTAGTTCGGGCTTCTAGCCCGATTGATAGAGATGTCTATTACTCAGCTTGTACTGATTCTATCAGAGAACGAACCTCCTTAACCCCTTGAGAAGGCTCAAAAGAAAGGGGAAATTTACCCGAAGTTAACAATCTCAATCCCAAGGGGGCGATACTTAACAAACCCCGTAAATCACGAAAATAATTACCCACCACCATCACCCCAAATTTACGCTCGTCAATCCAACCACCATCTTTAACTAAATTAATTAAAACCTTGCGATGACGAACGGGGCGACTAGAATTCAGATCCTTTCTCTCTAAAATTGCCCCTTTAATTTTACTAATTTGATCCAAAGGTGCAACTCCCATCGGACAAACTTCATTGCACAAATAACAACGAGTACAACCCCAAACCCCCTCATTAATTTGATCATATTTTTCTAAACGGTTTTCTTTATTTTCATCCCGAGAATCTGTCACTAAACGATAACTTTTCGCCAAAGCATGGGGACCCACAAAAAAATCATTTACCTCTTTTGCATTACATTCAGAATAACAAGCCCCACACATAATACAATTTCCCGTTTCTTCCAACAATTTTCTTTCTTCGGGAGTTTGTAAAAACTCTTTTTCTGGGGTATTTCTCGAAGAAGTACAAACATATGGTTCAATCTTTTCTAAATCCTGCCAAAAATTAGTCATATCAACGATTAAATCTTTCAATACGGGTAAATTATTTAAAGGAGAAATAACTAATTCGGGGATATTTTGAGACGAACTAAGAGGATTTTTTTCTATTTCACCCCCCACATTTTCCTTACAAGCAAGAGCCGATCGCCCATTAATTTTCATGGCACAACTACCACAAATAGTATTGCGACAATTTTTGCGAAAACTTAAGCTACCATCCAATTCCCACTTAATTTTATTCAAACATTCTAAAATGGTATCACCCTTATTTGCTTCTATGGTGTAACTTTGGAATTGGGGAGCAAAATTAGGTTTTTGACGCAGAATTTTAAAGATAACTTTCATTGGATCTAGTGCCATTATTCTTAAACTTATTTCTATTGTGTTGTTTTCCTTTGCCACTGACAAGGTGATTATGCTTAATTTTTGTAAAAGTGTTTGATTTAAAGGGAAAATTTATTTTTATGGCTATCCTTATCTGTGATTGTTAATTCACAAGAATCATGAGCTATTTTATTCATAAGTCATTTTCATAAATCCCTAACTTATAGTTGTAAATTATTAATAATCTTTAGAAAAAAATCTTTTCAAGGATGATTTAATGCTATTTTTTTGTTATGATAAAATATCAAGAGAAATAAAAATCAGAAAAAAGGAAAAAAATAATCATGAGTGAATCAAATCCCACTCCTTTAGAGGGAAAAGTTCTGCTGCAAAAAGTTAAAGAATTATCCGATATTCCTCGTCGTCAAAGAGCAAAAGAATGTGGATATTATACCATGGGAAAAAATGGTAAGGAAAGAGTAAATTTAACGGCTTTTTATGACGCAGTATTAGCCGCAAAAGGCGTTCCCCTTGATCCAGAAAGAACAAAAGATGGTCGTGGACGAGAAGCTACTTTCCGAGTTAGTGTTCACAGAAATGGTCAAATTGTCATCGGTTCTAGTTATACTGAAAAAATGGGTTTACAACCCGGAGATGAGTTTGAAATCAAATTAGGTTATAAACACATTCATTTAAGACAATTAGATGAAGACGAGGAGTAAAAATTTTCTGCTAATAGTTAGTAAAGTTTTGATGCTCATAAATTAACCTAGAATTTGTGATTAGTAAATTCTGAAATTCTATGGGTAGCTTTCATGGCTAATTATTGGACTAATTCTCACTCTTTGAGCAAAATTGTTCTCTTTCTGATAATTTGGGCGGTTATCTGGTTGCCCATCGCATTACCTTTAGTTAAGTTAATTAAATGGCAGACAGCCGCACCAACTGCAAATACACCAAAGAAACTAACTCTCATTTTTTCCCTTTATTTCCTTGTACCCTTTTTGACATGGGGGTTAATGGAAATGGGGGAAATAACCCTAGAACAAATAGGGATTATTTTTCAAGTCAGATTATATCAGTCTATCTTATTTGGCTATGGTTTGAGTATTTTGACCTTATCTCTCATTTATCTTTGGGAATGGGGGTTAAATTGCGTGACATTCAACCAAGATTTTAATATCCTTAAAAACCCATCTATTTTGCTGAATATACCTTTATTGGCGGTTGTCAGTTTGTTTATCGCTGGTATTGAGGAATTAGTATTTCGAGGTATATTTGTTAATTTCCTCTATCGTGATTATTCTATAATCGTGACAGCCATTATTTCTAGTTTAATTTTCGCCTTGCTACATTTAGTCTGGGAACAAAAAAACACGATACCGCAGTTACCGGGGTTATTTATTTTGGGTTTAGTGCTTTTTTATGCTGTAATGGTGGATGGTAATTTGTTGGGATTAGCCATCGGTTTACATGGTGGCTGGGTTTTTGGTTTGGCTTGGGTGGATACTTTTGATTTGGTTAATTATCAATCTTCTTTTCCTAGTTGGATGGTGGGGAATCGAGAGCAACCTTTAGGGAGTATTGCCAGTATTATGGTTTTGTTATTAGCCGTGTTAATTATATTTATCTGGTAGAAACACAGGCAAGATGCCTGTTTTACAGTTGACATTCGCCCCGACCTGAAGGTGCGGGGATTCTCCCATCACTGAGAG
>CAYPDC010000044.1:0-29735 GCA_964409355.1 uncultured Cyanobacterium sp. | reverse complement strand
TTTACCCTCACTTAATCTCAGCTAACTTAATTTTTTACTTTGAAACAGCCCTGCCCTTAAATAAAGGGGGAATTTAGTTGAAATTTCTCATAAATGATTCCTGATTGCTATAGCAATCCTAAATCAGTTGTGAAATATTTAAAGATAAATTTTTATCTTTGTATTTAACAAGGGGTTTAAACCCCTTGCCTTTAAATTTATAATGTTTATCTTGCTAGGAATCATTTATGATCGCTCTATTACTTTAAGTATGATAAATAATGAATGCAACACCACTGATAATTGTAACAACTTCACTTCTTCTTAGTCAAAACCCAAGTCAAGACAAATTCCATAGCCTTAAAAATACCCTAGAGGATTATCAATTTACCGTCAAAATCGCACCACCGCCCCAAATAAGCACTTATGGATTACTACAAACAAAAACTCGTACAATTTGGATTCATCCCATTGTTTTCGACTTAAATATTGCCTTACCTACCTTAATCCATGAAGCCACCCACGCCGCACAACTTTGTGCGGGGAAGGGGGAAATTACCTCCCTTAATCTTTCTCTTTCTCCGCCTAATATAGCTCGTCCTTACTTTACCCACTATAATCATGGCTTAAGAAGACATTTGGAAGCCGAAGCATACGCTATTCAAACTCATCAGGATGGTTATGAGATGGTTATATCTCAGTTGCAAAAACACTGTGATCAATCTAAATAGCACTAACTTTTGCTCGATAAAGCAAATTATCCCCCTGACGATAACCCACATAACGGATCTTGACTTTTTCAATATCGTTAGTATCACTCGCTACATCGTCTATTAATTCGTGTAACTGTGAATTGTAGTCCACAATTTCTCCGACTTTCCCAATCGTCTCAATTTCCCATACTGCCAATAAATCTTCTAGGGGTTGCATTAATGGTAATAATTGTTTAGCTGGTATTTCCGGATTTTGATTAATGGCATGGATAAACGTTGGTAATTGCAATAAGAGAGATTCCAAGATTGCGATCGCATCTCTTTGATATTCTAGGATTAAATTTTGCTTTAATTCCTCATTTTCTGCTAATAAGCGTTGGTATTCGGCTTTTAAGTCTTCCTGCTTTTCATCTGTTTGAGTTATTGAAGAATCAGAAGTTAAGTCGGTTATCAGAGTATAGGGAGAAATATCCAATGTGAAAGCAATTTTTTTCAATATCCCTAGAGGAATGCGATCGATTAAACCGTGTTCAAGACGATAGAATTGTAACTCTGAGACTTTAGATTCTCGACTCAGTTGCAAATAATCTTTGATTCCTTTTGCCGTCATCCATTGTTTTAGAATTGTTTTAGGACTCATTTTTGTTTGAATTAAGAATTATGAGTTATAAATTTATGAATTATCTTTCGCTCCACACTCCGTAAGGGTTGAATATTGTTCAACCCTACTCCCCAATATCCTAAACAGTTAGCAACTCAACTTTTTCCCAAGGTTGAGGCTCGATCGCATCTACGGATAAATTAGCCTCTTTTAAGAGGGTGCGCAATCGTTCCATTGTACCATCGGGCTTTAAGAGATTAACTAAAAATCCCTCAAAATCAATATCTCCTCCTGCGGCAGTAGAGACAATATATTGCGGTTTTAACCAACGGCATACCTCTACTGCACTTTCTTGCCCCTTGATTACAGGACCGACAAAGGGTATTTTGATATTAGTTAAAGGGGTGATAATAGTGGTAACGGGTTGTTGTGTTTGTAAATTTGGTGAATGGAAGCCGTGAGGTTCATAATAAATAGATTCCCCCGTGACTAAATCTCTAATAATATAACCATTTTCCACCACTCCCGGACCGACTGGAGAACCTGCGATCGCATCTATTTGGATTTTATCATTAAAAGTATAACTTTGATCATGTTTAAGAGTGGTTATATTGCTATAGCCTAACTCTTGACAGACTTTCCCCGCATTTACCGAAGCCACTACAGGTAAATTGTGATCCAAAACCTTTAAAGTAGGGGGATGGGTATGATCTTCTAAACCCTGAGAAAGAAGGATAAAATCAATATTGTCAGGAATAGGGCGAGAAGTTTTCTTTTTCCCTTCCAATAACCATTTCAGATTACCGAAAACTAACGAACCGACTAACCAAGGATCTAGTAAAATCCTTGTATCGGACATTTCGATCAACCATGAGTTACTATCTAACCAAGTTAACTGCATAAGAATAATTGCTGAATAAATAATTGCTATTTCTTCATTGTACTAGGATATTCTGTCATTGCGAGGCGGTACGAAGCAATCTGAATTAACCCCATTAGAAACTCAAACTCCTCCAGATTCTACGAATAAAATCAATGCTTGGAGTAATTTATTAAGTGCGATCGCATCTGGGTTAAAATCTTTTGCACCCTATTTATGGGCATTAGTGATTCTGTAAATAGTTTAATTAATAATAGATAAAAGCCAATTTGCCATAGTTGCTCGACGAGTATCTCTAGGATTAAAATTTCCTATTTTATAACCCTTAAAACTGAGTTTTTCTTTCAAAAGTTGTTTCTTTTCTTTCGGGATCGATCGAGTTAGTTTAACATTAGGGGGACGATGGGCGATAAAGTCTGGAGGAGTGGGATATTCATTACGCCAACTTTCTTCAACCCCCGAATTATCCCATGATTGAGTATCAGAATTATAGCGATAACCAAGATGATACCAAACTAATTTATTTACAGTATCATCGTCTATTTTTTCGTTTAAAATATCCCAAATAGTCTCGTCATTCAAAAGTGGTAAATTCTCTAACATTGGCCCTTTTACTTTGAGTATATAAATTCTTAGTTAAGGTAGGAAAAAGGGAATTATTGAATGATAACTGATAAACTTTCAACTTTTATTTTGCTATAAATCTTATTAAGTAAAAGTTATAGAATTTATTTTTTATTAATTTACCATAACTACTGCATAAGAGCCTGATTAATTATCTTGAAAATACTGATAGGCACTATAAGCCATAGTAATTATTCCAGTGATAATCGAAGATTCGTCCAACTCAAAACGAGGATGATGTAACGGATAATTCTTTTTATCTTCCATGCCAATACCTAAACGAAACATTGTCCCGGGGGCATAATCTAAATAGACAGCGAAATCCTCAGCACCCAGAGATGGTTCTAAAATATTAATAACCTGTTCTTCTCCGATCGCATCTTTAGCGGCTTTTTCCATGATTTTAGTCAAATATAGGTCATTTTGCACACTAGGGAGACGATGATTATATTTAATTTCACATTTCGCCCCATATATATTGCAAATACCCTCCACAATACCCTTAATCCAATGAGGTAAATTTTCCCTAATTTCAGGATGGAGCGATCGCACCGTTCCCACCATTTTCACCCGATCCGCTATGATATTAGGCGCAGTACCACCGCTAATCTCGCCAATGGTTAACACCAGAGGATGTAAAGGGTTGTGGGTGCGACTAATGGCCTGTTGTAAGGCAGTAATCACCTGTGCGGAAATCCAGATCGCATCAATGGCTTGGTGGGGTCTTGCACCATGTCCAGCTTCCCCCTGAATTATAATTTCCAGATCATCCATTGCTGAAGTTAAAGCACCGTAGCGAATGCCCACACAACGAGCAGGAATGGTAGGGAAAACGTGAACCCCAAAAATTGCATTAACATCCTTCATCGCCCCATCAGCGACCATCCAGAGCGCTCCCTGAGCGATTTCTTCGGCAGGTTGGAATAGAAAGCGAATCTTCCCCTCGATACTATGTTGCATCTGAGCCAAAATCATCGCTGTACCTAGGCCGACAGTTGTATGGACATCATGACCACAGGCGTGCATTACCCCCGGCACCCGGGAAGCAAAATCAAGGGAAGTGGCCTCCTGAATAGGCAAAGCATCCATATCTGTACGAATAGCGAGGGTGCGATCGTATTTACCATTACCCTTCAATTCACCGATTACCCCAGTTTTACCGATACCTTCTTGCACCGACAAACCGCAGGAAGACAAGACTCCTGCCACATAAGCCGCCGTTTGATGTTCCATTCCGCTCAATTCAGGATGGGCATGGAAATGACGACGAATTTCAATTAATCTAGGGGCTATTTCTTGAGCAATATCTTTAATTTTATCGAGCATAATAATATTTAAATTATAAATAACAGTAGGTTGGGTTACGCTGTCGCTAACCCAACCTACACTGTTCCTACTCCTCCTCTAAACTAGGAGATTCGCTCACGCAGTGTGCCTTTGGCATCGCATCTTCTAAGGTATCTTCTAGTTTAACGGGTTCAGGTTTTAACATTAACACCCCTAAGGGCGGTAAACATAAATCAAGGGAATGATCATAATTATGGAAAAACCACTCATCAGTCATTTTTCCCCCTAAATTACCCATATTACTACCACCATAATCCCGGGAATCGCTGTTGAAAATCTCCTTATAAAAACCGGCACGGGGTACACCAATACGATAATGGCTATGGGGTTGAGGCGTAAAGTTACAGATAATCACAATAAAATCTTTAGTATCTTCCGCCCTACGAATAAAAGAAACCACACTATGACGATTATCACTACAATCTATCCACTGAAAACCATCTCCCTCAAAATCCCTCTCATATAAAGCAGGTTCAGTTTTATAAATATTATTCAAATCGATAAAGAATTTTTGTAACTGTTTATGGCGATCGAACTGTAATAAATGCCATTCTAAATCTGCATTCACATTCCACTCACTCCATTGCCCAAACTCCATACTCATAAACATGGTTTTCTTACCCGGATGAGCATACATATAACTGAATAAACTGCGTAAATTAGCGAACTTTTGCCACTCATCCCCCGGCATTTTCCCAATCATGCTACTCTTACCGTGGACAACCTCATCATGAGAAAAAGCCAACATAAAATTCTCATTCTGGTGATACCACATACTAAAAGTGACGTTATTTTGATGGAATTGACGAAACCAAGGATCCATGCCAAAATAATCGAGAATATCGTGCATCCAGCCCATATTCCATTTCATATTAAAACCCAATCCTCCCATATAAGGAGGGCGAGAAACCATCGCCCATGCCGTTGACTCCTCAGCAATGGACAAAATCCCCGGATATTGCTCAAAAATGATACTATTAACCCGTCTAATAAATTCTACCGCCTCAATATTCTCTCTACCGCCAAATTCATTAGGAATCCACTCCCCCTCCTCTCTGTCATAATCCAGATAAAGCATTGAAGCTACCGCATCTACCCTAATTCCATCAATATGGTATTTATCAAACCAGAAAAGAGCATTGGCAATCAAAAAATTTCGCACCTCATTCCTACCATAATTAAACACTAAAGTACCCCAACTCTTATGCTCACCCTTTTTCGGATCTTCGTGTTCAAATAAATGTGTACCATCAAAATAGGCTAAACCATGAGCATCCTTGGGAAAATGCCCCGGCACCCAGTCTAATATCACTCCGATCTCATTTTGATGACATTGATCAATAAAATACATTAAATCTTCAGGAGTGCCATAACGAGAAGTAGGCGCATAATATCCTGTCACCTGATAACCCCAAGAACCATCGTAAGGATATTCCGCTAAAGGTAATAACTCAATGTGGGTATAACCCAATTTTCTCACATAAGGAATTAATTTTTCTGCTAACTCATAATAAGTTAAATAACGAGCCGAAGGCTTATACTCCGAAGCGTGAGCGATTTCGGCACCTGTGCCATACTGTTTTAGGGGATCTTCTTCTGATGTATGTAACCATGAACCTAAATGAACCTCATACACTGCCACCGGTTGAGTCAGGGGATCTGTATTACGGCGTTTTTCTAACCATGCTTGATCACCCCACTGATAACTGTCTAAATCACTAACCACCGAAGCAGTTTTCGGACGTGCTTCCTGAGAAAAAGCAAAGGGATCTGATTTAATATAGATATGACCTTCCCAATTTTTAATCTCGTACTTGTAATGAGTACCAAAATCCACATCAGGAATAAATAATTCCCAAATCATATCCTGTTTTTTATTCATTTGATGTTCCCTACCATCCCATGAGTTAAAATCACCGATAACAGAGACATTTCGAGCATTGGGTGCCCAAACGGCAAAGTAAACTCCTTTAACTCCATCTAACTTAATGACATGGGCGCCGAGTTTTTCATAGATAAGATAGTGATTTCCTTGTCCAAATAGGTAAATATCATAATCGGTGATGGGGGAATCCTTGAATTTATAGGGATCATAAATTATCCTCTCTTCTTTACCCTGTTTAACTTTTAACTTATAAGTGTCTAATCTATCCGCTTTAATTTCACATTCAAAAAAATGGGGATGGTGTACCGATTTCATCGGGTATTGTTTTCTACTATTTGGTAAAATCACCGAGACACTATCAGCTTTTGGCAGATAGGCACGGATTACCCATGTTTTTTGCCTTTGCCCTTCAGAAACTAGGTGACAGCCCAATATCTCAAAGGGATTGTGATGCAGATTGTTAACTATTTGATTGATTTGCTCAATAGTAATTTTGCTAGGCATTTAATTCGAGATTTTTAACATTGTTCTTGATGTTTTAATCATAATAGCTACTTTCATCTTGAGGGCAAATCAGTTTTTTTACTATAATTTTACTTAACAATTCATTGTAATCTTATAGGTAAGATGCCTGTTTCACAGTGATCAGTAAGGTGATTTCTAATAATAAATATACCTGCTAGATCCCCCCTAGCCCCCCTTAATAAGGGGGGAATTATAAAGAAAATTGGTAAATTCTTTCACAGAAACTGCCTAAGTAGGTTGGGTTGAGGTACGAAACCCAAAAATTCAATTCTAACTTCTCACTTTTGTTGGGTTGCACTGTGTTTAACCCAACCTACTTGAATTAAGGGTATTCTCTTACCTCTGTAGCCTGAGTTACAATTTAAGATTCCCATAAATATTAAGTTAAAATCGATACTAAAAAACTTTTAGAGGGTGGGTAGTGCTTATGAACGCTTATGATCCCGAAAATTTTTATGATGAACTCTTTTTGGCTCAAGGAAAACCTCGATCGCACTCTACATCCTTAATAGAATGGATGCAGAAATTGCGTATTGAACAATTACAACAACATCAAAAAACTGCTCAAATTGCCTTGTTTAAACTGGGAGTAACTTTTAATGTCTATAGTGATGAACAAGGTATAGAAAAGATTTTTCCCTTTGACATTATCCCCCGGATCATCTGTGCCGAAGAATGGGAAACCCTAGAAAAAGGACTTAAACAGAGAATAACTGCCCTTAATCTGTTTTTGGGAGATATTTATGGGGAGCAAAAAATAATTCAAGATGGTAAAATACCCGCAGAAATTATCAATTCCGCTAAAGGATTTTTAAAACCTTGTGTGGGCATCAAACCCTTTTCTGGTATTTGGTGTCATATTACTGGCACTGATTTGGTGCGCGATCGAGATGGTCAATGGTATGTATTAGAAGATAATTTAAGAGTACCTTCGGGCATTTCCTATGTCTTAGACAATCGTAGGGTAATGAAAACTACTTTCCCTGATATTTTTCAGACTATGGCGGTTAAACCCATTGATGATTACCCTAGTCACTTGTTAGAAAGTTTACTAGATTTAGCTCCTCCTTACTTAGATAAACCGACAGTAGTTGTTCTCACTCCCGGAATGTATAACTCGGCTTATTATGAACATTCATTCTTAGCACAACAAATGGGAGTAGAATTAGTCGAAGGTAGAGATTTAGTAGTGGTAGATGGTTATTTACAAATGCGAACCACAAAAGGATTGCAAAGGGTGGATGTTATTTATCGTCGAGTAGATGACGACTTTTTAGATCCTTTAGTATTTCGATCGGATTCTTTGTTAGGTGTACCCGGATTAATGGAAGTATATAAACAAGGGCGTGTCGCATTAGCTAATGCTCCCGGTACTGGTGTTGCTGATGATAAGGTAGTTTATGCCTATGTTCCCGATATGATCAGTTATTATTTGGGAGAAGAACCGATTTTATCTAATGTTCCTACTTATCTGTGTTGGCGAGAGCGCGATCGCACCCATGTACTTAACAATTTAGAGAATTTAGTGGTTAAGTCAGCAAATGAGGCAGGGGGTTATGGAATGCTAGTAGGCTCAAGTGCCACTAAAGCTGAGTGTGAGGAATTTGCACAGCGAATTATGGCTAATCCCCGGAATTATATTGCTCAACCGATTCTCAGTTTATCCCGAGTTCCGACTTTAATTGATGACAAGATAGAGGGAAGACACGTTGATTTGCGTCCTTATGTGATTCATCGGGGGGATAATATTTATGTGCATCCGGGGGGGCTTACCAGAGTAGCACTCAAAAAGGGTTCTTTGGTGGTGAATTCTTCTCAAGGAGGGGGGAGTAAAGATACTTGGGTGTTAACTTCCCCTTTTCAACAACAGTTTCAAAGTCAATAGACTTCTTGCAGAAGTCCAGTAATGAGCAATAAGCCTTTAAGAGACACTTCCCGCCTCCAAAATAAAAATGAGAAACTTGCTCAAAATAATACAGAGAGTGGGGAGAATTAAGAAATTCTCTAAAACCTGCCCACACCTGCCACCAGCAATCTCTAAACTACTAATTGATAAAAGAGGCAATTTTTTCAACAGCTTCTTTTAAAACTTCAGGGGGTTTAACTAGGGCAAATCTGACATATCCCTCTCCACAACTACCAAAACCTGCACCGGGAGATAACGCCACTCCTGTTTTTTTGACTAATTCTACACAGAATTTAATCGAGTCATGTTGCCATTTTTTTGGTAATTTTGCCCATAAATAAAGGGTAGCAGAAGGAGTAGGAGTATGCCAACCAATTTTATTTAATTCTGTTGCTAAAAAATCTCGTCTTTCTCCATAAATTTTTACTGTTTCTTTCACACATTCTTGAGAAGAAGTTAAAGCGGTGATTGCTCCGTCCAAAATACCTTTATACTGGTTAAAATCCACTACGGATTTAATTTGTTTTAATGCCTTAATTAGTTTTTTGTTGCCAATAGCAAAACCAATTCTAAAACCGCCCATATTATAAGACTTAGAAAAGGTAAAAAACTCTATGGATATTTCTTTATTTCTATCTGCTTGAAAAACAGAAGGAGGTTTAATATCTTCAAAAACTATATCTAAATAAGGAAAATCATGAACCAATACTAAATCATTTTTCTGACAAAAATCAACTGCTTTTTGAAAAAACTCTAAAGGTGCGATCGCCGTTGTCGGGTTATGGGGATAACTTAAAACCATCAATTTTGACTTAGCTAATATCTCCGCAGGAATCTCATTAAATTGCGGTAAAAAATCATTTTCTGCTAACAATGGCATGGGGTAAATATTGCCACCAGCCAGATAAATTCCTCCTGCATGGGAAGGATAACCCGGGTTTAATAGAAGGGCATAATCACCGGGGTTAATAATAGCTAATGGTAAATGAGCAGTGCCTTCTTGACAACCAATTAAAGGTAAAACTTCCGTTTCCCAATCAACATCAACACCAAATCTTTTTTCATACCAATTAGCCACAATTTTTCTAAATTCTCCTGTGCCACCGTGTAATAAATAACCATGATTTTCAGGATTATTTAATGATTTTTCAATGGTATCAATTATATGTTTAGAAGTAGGTAAATCCGATGAACCCAAAGACAAATCAATAATATTTTTTCCTAAATTTTTTGCCTCAGTTTTTGCCTTATCCATATCAGCAAAAACATTTTTTTCTATGGGTTTAATTCTTTCTGATAATTGCATATTTTTTTATGAATAATAAAAATTTAATGGCTTTTTTGTTTCTCGTCGTGATAAATTGTTAGTGGACATAGGAAAAAGAGAAAATTGAACCCTTACCATTTTTACGATGGCACTCGACGATTTGTTACAAAATTTACCCGATGATTCTGGAGTTTATCTTATGAAGGATAAATCTGGAAATATCCTTTATATTGGCAAGGGGAAGAATCTCAAAAAAAGAGTCAAATCCTACTTTCTCGCCTCCGCTAATCATAGTCATCGTATTGCCTTAATGGTTCATCAGGTAATAGATATTGAATATATTGTCACCGACACCGAAACCGAAGCCTTAGCCTTAGAGGCAAATTTGATTAAGCAGTATCAACCCCATTTTAATGTCTTACTCAAGGATGACAAAAAATACCCGTATATTTGTATTACTTGGTCAGAAACTTATCCCCGTATATTTATTACCCGTAAGCGCCGTTTAACTGATAAACTCGATCGCTACTATGGTCCTTATGTGGATAGTCGCCGTTTAAGAGAGACATTAGATATTATTAAAAAAGTTTTTCCCCTAAGACAGCGATCGAAGCCTTTATATCAAGATCGCCCCTGTTTAAATTATAATATCGGAAAATGCCCCGGAGTCTGTCAAAATTTGATTACTCCTGAAAAGTATCGAGAAACTATCAATAAAATTGCCCTCATTTTTCAAGGGCGTACTGATGAACTAATCAAACAACTACAAACTCAAATGGAGATAGCCTCAGACAACCTAGAGTTTGAAAAAGCCGCCCAATATCGGGATCAAATTCTCAGTTTACAACAACTATTCTCCTCTCAAAAAGTCGCTTTACCTGATGATACCATTTCTAGAGATGCGATCGCGCTTTGTCAAAATGAGAATCATAGCTGTATTCAATTATTTCAGATTCGTGCAGGGCGTTTAATTGGCAGACTAGGGTTTTTTACGGATAATGGTAATAACGATGACAAAGGAGAGATTTTACAAAGAGTTTTAGAGCAACATTATCACCAGATAGACTCATCAGAAATACCCACAGAAATTATCATTCAATATCCTTTAAAAGACGAAGAAATATTGGCAAATTGGTTAAGAGAAAAAAAGGGTAAAAAAGTTATAATTACTATTCCTCAAAGACAGCAAAAAGCAGAACTAATTACGATGGTAGCAAGAAACGCTCAAATCGAACTAGAAAGAAGCCAAAGATTTACTCAAAGTAACTTACAAGCAATGGAAGATTTAGCTCAAATTTTGGATTTCCCAACCCTTCCTAGACGCATAGAAGGTTATGACATTTCCCATTTACAGGGTTCAAATGCAGTAGCATCAAGAGTAGTTTTTATCGATGGTTTACCCGCTAAACAATATTATCGCCATTATAAAATCAAAAATCCAGAGATTAAAATAGGACATTCCGATGATTTTTTATCTTTACAAGAAGTAATAAAAAGACGGTTTTCCCGGGATGAAGATTATCCCGATTTAGTGATGATTGACGGAGGAAAAGGACAACTTTCTTCCGTGTGTGAAGTATTAACAGAAATGAATTTGATAGACAAAATTAGAGTGATTAGTTTAGCAAAAAAAAGAGAGGAAATATTCTTGCCTAATCAATCGCTTCCCCTTGAGACAGATAAGGAACAAATAGGGGTACAATTATTGAGAAGATTAAGAGACGAAGCGCATCGTTTTGCTGTCACATTCCATCGTCAACAGCGATTAAAAGCCAGTCGCAAATCAATTTTAGACGAGATACCCGGATTAGGATTTGAAAGACAAAAACGACTATTAGCGCATTTTCATTCTGTAGATTATATTCGTCAGGCAACCGTTAAACAATTAGCAGAAGTATCGGGAATTGGGCATAATTTAGCAGAAACAATTTACCAATATTTTCATTAGAGAATATTTCTGAACTTTTGTAGGTTGGGTTAGCGACGGCGTAACCCAACACGGGAGAATATTTCTGTTAGGTTTTGATGCCCAAGCGGCGACAAGGATATTACTTATTACGTATTACTCCATGGAGATTTTATTTGCGATAAGGAACTTTATCTAAGCTAATATTTAACGCAGATACACGAGGAATAGGAGAACCTTTAGCGTTGATACTGCGTGCCATATTGAGATAGAGAGAGGGATCTCCCGCTTTTGCTTGTTTTTCTTGGGGAATAAAGCGACGAACTTGATTTTGCCACACAATTTGAGGGAAACCTAGAATGCCACGATAGTAAGCATCGTAACGAGGAGATTTAATGTTAAAGGGCATTTCTCCTTGTTCACGAGAAGGCAAGTAACGACGACGTTGATAAGGTACAATGTCATAACCGAAGTTTTCGAGGTACTCATCAGAGTCTAATAACTGATCAATAAAGCCTCTTAATCCTTTGGTAGCAACGACGATCGACCAAGCGATTTTTTCTCTTTCGCTATAAACGTCACGTCCTAAAACTTTTTGAACACAGTGTTCTACAAAGCGATAGTTACTATTTTTTTCGTAAAAGCTATTTTTAAAGGTTTCTGATAATAATAAACCACGAATGAAATCACGAACAGTAATTTGTCTGTTGCGTAATTGGGATTCTAAGATGGTTTCACGATCAGATTTAAAAGCATGGAAGAAGATTTGACGATAAGCCGCTTCAATCAAATTGTCCATATCAGAAGGACTATAAAGATTTTCCGCATCAAAAATTCTGGGTTGTTCATCGCCACCTACTTCATAACCAGCTACACGGGTATTTTGAGAACTAGGTGCATATTGTAAAAGAGGAAGATTCAAGGTTTTACCTCCGTATTTATTTTTGTTATAAACTTTTTCTACTTTACATAAGGATAATCGACAAGGGGATCTCACCTTAAGAAACGTAAAGATTTGTTACACTTAGAGTCTCTAAGTTCGGAGTTCGGGGTTCGGAGTTCGGGGTTATAATTTAAAGCAAGTTAAAACGATGGAATAGTAAACAGATATAAACGGCACTGAAAATACCGATCGCATCTGCTATTAATCCTGCGAGGAGAGAATGTCGTATTTTTTTGATCCCTACTGAACCAAAATAGACGGCTAAAACATAAAATGTTGTTTCTGTTGAACCATACATCGTTGCACCGATTTTAGCAATCAGAGAATCTTGCCCATGGGTTTCGACTAAGTCGCTTAACAGTGCAAATGAACCTCCCCCAGAAAGAGGACGCATTAAGGCTAAAAGCACGTTTTCAGGAGGAAAACCAATTAAGGATAATACAGGAGATAAGATATTTAATAGTACGTCTAATGCTCCACTAGCTCGAAACATTGCGATCGCAACTAAAATGGCTAAAAGATAGGGAATAATTTGAATAGCAATGGTAAAGCCATCTTTTGCGCCTTCGGTAAAGACTTCATAGACTTTTACTTTTTTGAAAACTAGGGCATAAAAGGGAATAGCTGTTAATAATAGGGGAATAATATATTTGGCAGTGGTATTAAATATATCTGCTACGGATTCGATCATAGTTGGTTAGTGTTTGAAGTTTACTGGTGAGGAGAGTGGGGTGAAGGGGTGAAGGGGTGAGAGGGGGAAGATAGCACAGACAACCTAACTCCTGAAACCTCTTAATTATTAATTATTAATTATTAATTTTTCATTCTTCATTCTTCATTTTGAAACTGTGGTAGTCGAGAAAGTAGCTTAACCGCCGTAACTCCTGCAATAGTAGAGCAACTGGTGGCTATAATCGTAGGGATAAATAATTGACTGGCATTAACCCCCATCAAAGCGACAACGGTGGCGGGTAAAATTAGCTGTACACTAGAGGTATTAATTGCTAAAAAAGTACACATGGCATTAGTGGCGGTGTCTTTATTGGGATTGAGTTTTTGCAATTCCTGCATGGCTTTCAATCCTAACGGTGTCGCCGCATTGCCTAATCCGAGAATATTAGCAGACATATTTAGTACCATTGCACTAACGGCAGGGTGATCGGGAGGAATTTCAGGAAATAACCAAAGGGTAATCGGACGCACAAGACGCGCGATCGCACCTACTAATCCTGCTTCTTCAGCAATTTTCATCATACCTAACCATAAAGCCATGATGCCGATTAAGCCAATGGCTAATTCTACTGCGGTGGTTGAACTCTCAATGGCAGCCTCTGTAACCGCTTCCATCTTACCATTGAACGCCCCGACAATAAAAGAAATGCCGATAATGCCAAACCAAACGTAATTAAGCATAGTTTTTCGATGAATTATTTGATTTTTTTTAAGTAAATTTAATATTTATATCGTTATATCTAGTATCCCCTTGATAATTTGTCAATTATGCAATAATGTGAGCAACTTTATCTGTGAGTCCTTTATTTGCCATCTAAATTATCATGAAACCTTTTCAAGATGCACGGGATTATCAAATTTTATTCCTTTCTCTTTTCCTCAGTTTAGGGGTAATTCATCGAGATTGGACTTTATCCCCCCTCCGAGTTATCATCGTTATTTTTTCCTGTTTAATTATTCAATTGCTCTGTGAATCCCTAACAAATTTTCAGCAAAATGTCAATAGTTTAAATAATAATATTTATTACGAAAAGTTCTTAGATTATTTAAGTTTTAATAGCTGGAAAAGTGCTTTAATTACAAGTTTGGGTTTATCTTTACTTTTAAGGGCAAATGATGTCTCTACTCTCGTCATTGCTAGTGGCGGTGCGATCGCATCTAAATTCATTTTTAAATATCACAATAAACACTTTTTTAATCCTGCTAATTTTGGGATTATTGTAGTGTTAATTTTAACGAATGATGGTTGGATTTCACCGGGGCAATGGGGCAGTGATTGGCTTTATTTAGCCTTATTTTTAGCCACTGGTGCAATGGTACTTAAAAAGGTGGGAAGATGGGAAACAACGGCGGTTTTTCTGGCTACCTACGGCATTTTAGAAGCTATCTATAACTACTATTTAGGTTGGAATTATCAGGTTTTATTCCATCAATTAATTACAGGTAGTTTATTGGTTTTTGCTTTCTTTATGTTAAGTGATCCTCGCTCTATTCCAGACAGTAAAAATGGGAGAATAATCGGGGCGATCGCCGTTGCTTTTCTAGGGTTTATTCTGGGTAATTTATTCTATATTAATAATGCTGTTTTTTGGGCATTATTTATCGTTTCGCCTTTAACTATTTTATTCGATTTAATCTGGAAAGGTAATCGTTTTCGATGGCATTATTCAATTAGTAATTAAGAATTAGATTTTCCCTTTATTAAGGCTGATGATTTTTAAAGTCAAACTAAAATTGTATTTGTACAAGTCGCTTTAGCTGACTTTTGCTATTAGCTTTGTCAATTTATTGCAAAGCAATTTATGAGCCAAAACCATTCTCTTGTAAGGAAATTAATTTCAATGAAAAAAATACTCACATTAATTAGCTTTTTCCTGATTATATTCCTCTGTTTTCCTTCCTCAGTTTTAGCCTTCTGTGGCTTCTATGTGGCAAAAGCAGACAGTAAACTCTATAATCAAGCATCTCAAGTCATTATCGCTCGAAACGGAGATCGCACCGTCTTAACCATGGCAAATGACTATCAAGGAAATGTCAAAGATTTTGCTTTAGTTGTACCAGTACCAGTACCTATTAAAGAAGATCAGGTGAACGTTGGCAACCCCAAAATTATCGAACGATTAGACGCATTTAGCGCCCCTAGACTGGTAGAATATTTTGATAGTGATCCTTGTCAACCAGTATATAGGATGGATCAAGTTATGCCAAGTGCCGCCGAAGCCACTAGAAGTGGTAGAAGGGATATGGCAAAAAATGAGACTTTTGGGGTGACAGTAGAAAGTAAATTCACTGTGGGTGAATACGACATTGTTATCTTAAGCGCCAAAGAATCAGACGGTTTAGAAAAATGGTTGATTAGCAATGGCTATAACATTCCTAAAGGTGCAAAAGAATTATTACAACCCTATATTCGTCAGCAGATGAAATTTTTTGTAGCTAAAGTTAACTTAACGGAGTTGGCAAAATCTGATTTTCAATCACTGCGCCCTTTAATGATTGCTTACGAATCTCCTAAATTTATGCTACCCATCCGCTTGGGTATGATTAACGGTAAAGACGCACAGGATTTGATAGTCTATTTATTATCTGCTAATGGACAAACAGAATTAACTAATTATCGTACCGTCAAAATTCCCTCAAATATAGATATTCCTGAATTTGTGAAACAGCAATTTCCCGATTTTTATAAAACTATGTTTTCTCGCGCTTATACCCAAGAAGGAAAAAAAGTGGCTTTTCTCGAATATGCTTGGAATATGGGCAGTTGCGATCCTTGTTCGGCTGAACCCCTTAATCCTGATGAGTTGAGACAAGCAGGAGTTTTCTGGTACAACCCAAAGGGATTTAATGATCTGTTTATCACTAGACTGCATATAAGATACGATCGCACCCATTTTCCAGAGGATTTAAAATTTCAGAATACCTCAAACAAACAACTCTTTCAAGGGCGTTATGTGATTCGTCATCCTTTCCGAGAAAAAATCACCTGTGATGCAGGAAAAGACTATTTACAGCAAACTCGACAAAGACAGGAAAAAGAAGCGCAAACCCTTGCTAATATAACGGGTTGGGATTTAACGAAAATTAAACAACAAATAGACTTTATTAAACCTGAAAATGGTTTTTCCCCTTGGTGGCAAAGATTATGGAATCGGGAGTAGGGAGAGGGGGAAGCATGGGGAGATGAAGGAGAAATTAATTATTAATTATCCATTATTATTGTGATTACATTATTAACAGATTTTGGGTTACAAGATATTTATGTTGGGGTAATGAAAGGGATTATTAAAACCATTAATCCAGATGTTGAGATTATTGATTTAACCCATAATATCCCCCCTCAAAATATTATCGCAGGTAGTTTTGCCTTAGCTAGTGCGGTAGATTTTTTCCCTAATAATATCATTCATTTAGCCATAGTTGATCCCACTGTTGGTAGTGAAAGAAAAATAGTTGCGATCGCTCTTAAAAAAGGTTATATAATCTGCCCTAATAATGGTATGGTGACAGGAGTTTTAAACAAGTATGAACCTCAACAAATTTATGAATTAACTAATAGTAACTATTGGCTTAATAACAATCCTAGCAATACTTTTCATGGTAGAGATATATTCGCACCAATGACAGCTTATTTAAGTAAAGGTATCCCATTAGAAACCCTCGGTAAAAGGATCAATCGAGAAGATTTGGTCATCTTAGACAACACTTATCCTGTTATTAAAAATCATGAAATAATTGGTTCGATTCAATATATTGATACATACGGAAATTTAATTACAAATATCTCTAATCAAATCTTAAAAAATAAGTCTTGGTATGTTAAAGAAAAGGAAAGAAAAATTTATCCTCATTTGACTTATAGCAGTGTAAAAAAAGATGAATTAACAGCCCTTTTTGGTAGTCATGGATATATCGAAATTTCTGTTAATCAAGGTAATGCTCAAAGGGTTTTAAAGAAGCAATATAATGATTCCATAACAATCTTTTTTTAATGCCACGTTTTTACTAATTTTGGCTCTTATACAGTGGTTATTATAACTTAATAGAAAAAAATTAATATAACCTTTAATAGCGATGAATTTGATTATTTTAAGAATGCAATTGTTATATAGCAATCAGCTATGAGTTGTGAGAATACTATCCCCCCTAACCCCCCTTAAATAAAGGGGGAATTTAGTTGAAATTTCTCATAAATGATTCCTGATTGTTATAAGTTAATGATTTTAACTTTTTTCTTATATCGAACCCAACTGAATTGATATATCTGCCGTGATTTTTGATTGAATTAATTTACTATCGAGATTGTTAACGGGGATTATATTGCCTGTAACTGGTGCGGCATAACAAGGAATTGAGCTTGTGGCTAAAGCAATATGGCGATCGCACACCGCTAATCCATGAGTTGGATCATAACCTCTCCAACCGCCACCGGGTAAATAAACTTCCGCCCAAGCGTGTAAATCTCTGTTATCCTGTTTGACATCTCCCTCTTGATAACCACTGACAAATCTAGTTGCTAAACCAACGGCACGACATACATCCATAAACAATACCGCAAGATCACGACAAGAACCTTGCTTACGTCGCCATGTTATACCCGGTTGCCAAGGATCACCGGTTTCTCTGGTAATATAATCACAACTTTCATAAAGACGCTGATTCAAAGTGGCAAGAAAACCAATCGTATTTCCATCGACTTCTAAATGAATTTCCTGTGCCAATTCTACTACTGTAGGATCTAACACAAAACTATAAGGTTTTAAGTAGGGTTGGAGTTGAGAGAATAAAGAACTAGGATAATCATTATGTAGTTTTATTGCCCAAGGTTCAAGCAGATAGTCAAAAGGATTGATTTTCAAAGTTTCTACTTGAGTCATAATGGAAATATTTAGTTCTTCTGTCTGTTGAGTAAACCAAACTTTAGTCAGATTATTCCCATCCAAATCGACAAATTGAGAAACATTTTCTGGTTGAGGATTAATGGTTAAAGAAAAATTATGAACTTTCTGCCAAGCATCATTGCGAGGCTGTAATCTGATTAAGTGAGGTTTTAACCAAACTGGTTGATTATAACTATAATTTGTATTATGAATTATTTGATATAGCATTTTTATCTTATATAGTAAGCCGAAATCAATTGTGGAAGTGCGATCGAGGGAGATTGATAAAATTCTATCTTCTCTTATCACCTGAAGTCTGACATCTGACACCTAAAACTGGACGAATATTTCAGATCGAATGCTATAGTGATAAAAATAAGTACAAGAAGACAAGATTAAACCCAAATCAAAACATGGTAAATATAGCATATATAATATCAATAGTTAATCCTGAGTCTCATTTATTTAATGTAGAATTAAAAATTAAGAATTGGCAAGAGAAAAAATTAAATTTAAAAATGCCAGTTTGGACTCCAGGCTCATATTTAGTAAGAGAATATTCAAGACATTTACAAAATTTTCAAGCAGAAACAGATGTAAATAGGAAGTTAAAGTGGCAGAAAAAAAGAAAAAATCATTGGTTAGTAAATACAAATGAGAATAGTCAAATAAATATCAAATACCAAATCTATGGTAACGAATTAACGGTGAGAACAAATCACCTCGATACAACTCACGGCTTTTTCACAGGTGCGGCTTTATTTTTCTATATTCCTAATTATGAACATATACCGTTAAAAGTTACTATTAATCCTCCACATCATAATTGGCAAATTACGACATCATTACCGAAAATAGCCGAAGAAAAAAATACGTTTATTGCGGAAAATTTTGATACCTTAGTCGATAATCCTTTTGAAATTGGTATTCAAAGAAAGTATAATTTCATGGTAGAAAATAAGTCTCATCAATGGGCAATTTGGGGGAATGGAAATATTGATACAAAAAAAATAATAGAAGATACACAAAAAATTATTGAAACAGAATCTAAAATTTTTGATGGTTTACCTTATGATGATTATAAGTTTATTTTACATCTTTCTGCTTCAGGTTTTGGCGGTTTAGAGCATAAAAATTGTTGCGTGTTAAATTATCCTCGTTTTGGGTTTAAAAATCCTGATAAATATAATCGTTTTATGCAATTAGTTGCCCATGAATTTTTCCATTTATGGAATGTAAAAAGGATTCGCCCAAAAGAGTTAGAAAAGTTTGATTATGACCAAGAAAATTATACAACTTCCTTATGGTTTTCGGAAGGAACAACCAGTTATTATGACATGATTATCCCTTTAAGGGCAGGTATTTATAATCAAAAAACATTTTTAGAGTTACTCAGTAAAGATATAAGTCAATATCTCAATATTTCAGGAAGAAAAATTCAACCATTATCCGAATCAAGTTTTGATGCTTGGATTAAATTATACCGACGGGATGCTTATAGTAACAATAACCAAATTTCTTACTATTTAAAAGGAGAGTTAGTAACTTTATTATTAGATTTAATTATTAGAAATAATACCAATAATCAAAAATCTTTTGATAATGTAATGAGAAGAATGTGGAATCAATTTGGGAAGGAAGAAACAGGGTTTACTCCAGAAGAATTAATCAAAGAAATAGAAAGGGTGGCACAACAGGATTTAACTCAGTTTTTCTCTTTATATTTAGAGACGACTGAAGAATTACCATTTAATGAATATTTTGAACCTTTTGGTTTAGTGTTAACAGCAAAGAAAGAGGAAAACAATGCGCCTTATTTTGGCTTAATCCTACAAAAGGAGGGCGGAATAGACAAAATCACCTTTGTGGAAGCCAATTCTCCTGCGGGGAAAGTGGGAATAGAGGCAGGAGACGAGTTATTGGCAATAGATGAATTCAGAGTAACCAGTGAGACTTTAACCGAAAGGTTACAAGATTATCAACAAGGAGATGCGATCGAGGTGACAATTTTCCATCAAGAGGAGTTAAAAACACTCAAAATTCAATTAGAATCTCCTCAACCCAGTGGTTATCAGGTGAAAATAATAAATAATCTTTCCGAGATTCAGAAGGAAAATTTACGTCATTGGCTAGGGAAGAATTAGGATTTAGGCATTTATTAGGGTTGAATGATATTCAAACCCTAAGAAAACACATTAATATTCTTTGCTTCCTTCTTATCTTTGCGCCTTTGCACATCGAGGCGAGAAAAAAATACCAACTTTGACATCTTGTCTATTGATTTGACAACATTTTTCTTTATATAAAAAGATTATTTAGAGATCAATTTTGTCAACAATGAATCATCAAAAAAAGACATTTAACCATCGTTTAAAATTCATCACTTTTCTAAGTTTATCAATTACGTTAACGACATTATTTAACTATCCTTTAGCTATGGTTAAAGCTGATTCCACTCATGAACATCATAACACGACTACCTCGGATCATAGTCATAAAATGTTAGACATATCTAATTTATCTAACATTCCTACTTTAAAAGTAGAGATTTTTCCTGATAAGGTAAGGGGTTGGAATTTATACTTAAATACTACCAATTTTGAGTTTATTTCTCCTACTATAGAAAATAGTAACCCCAATCAAGGTCATGCCCATTTGTATATTAATGGAGAAAAAGTTAGTAGAATTTATGGTAATTGGTTTTATCTTCCTGAACTTAAAACTGGAAATAATGAGATAAAAGTTACCCTCAATACGAATAATCATCAAGATTTAATATATAATGGAAAGGTAATTAGCGATCGCACTTTAATTGAGAATAAAAAATAGAGAAAAAAGAATGAGAAAGGCTGTTATTTGTGGATATTATGGACAAGGAAATGCAGGAGATGAAGCCTTACTTCTTGCGATTTTATCCCGTTTAAATAATCAAATTACTCCCATAGTGTTATCGGGTAATCCAGAAAAAACCAGTAAAGATTATGGGGTAATTAGCTATTCTCGTTTAGAAATTATAAAAGAGATTTTAACATTAGCAAAAAATGACTTATTTATCTGGGGTGGAGGTAGTTTAATTCAAGATGTAACCAGTATTAAAAGTCCAATTTATTATCTCTTTTTAATGACATTGGCACAATTTAAAGGTTTAAAAACTGTAGCTTATGCGCAAGGAATTGGTCCGATAAAAACTCCTTTAATTCAGTGGTTAACTAAGGTAATTTTGAGGAGGTGCGATCGCATCAGTGTCAGAGATCAAGCCTCAGCTAAAATATTAGAAAAATGGAGTATAAAATGTATAATTGCTTGTGATCCAGTGTGGGGATTACCGAGTAAAAACAAAAAGAATTTAGAGTTATTACCTTCTCCCAGAATTGCGGTTAATTTACGTTCTCATCCTAGTTTTACTAGGGAAAAAATAGAGGTGATATTTCAATTATTAAGTGCTTTGCAAAAGCAAATCAACGCAAATATTATTTTTATTCCCTTTCAATTATCTAAAGATTTAGAAATTTGTCAACAATTAGCAGATAAATTAGAGGGAAACTGTCAAATTCTATCCCTAGAAAATCCCCAAGAATTAAAGGCTATATTTGCATCGATGGAAATGTTAATAGGAATGCGTCTTCATAGTTTAATCATGGCTGGAAGTGAAAAGTGTAAATGTTTTGCCCTGAGTTACGATCCAAAAGTAACAAATTTAATGAAAGAAACGGGGATAGAAGGATATGATTTAGATTACTTACCCTCTTCGGTGGAAGAAATGACAAAGAAATGTTTGGATACATATTATGATGTTAACCCTTTATCTTCTGAGAAAATAAGAGTTTTAGCGGAAAATGCCTTACAACATCAACAGTTAATTGAATCACTTGTAGTTTAAGTGTTAAAAGAAGCCCCACACGTTGTTTTCAAATCAAAAAACTGGAAATCTCCTGTATGTGGGGAAAACTTATTCAAGAATGATGAAGATGAGAAGGGGAGAAGGGGGACTTTCAAACCTTACCTGCTAAATATTTATGAGTAAATCTTGATAAAGAAATAGAGAAATATCCGCTATGTAGATTAAAATGATCGGGATCAATGTATTAAATTTAATATTGTTAAGCCGTAAAATCTATGCCACGTCGTGAAGATATAAGTAAAATATTGCTCTTAGGTTCAGGACCCATTATCATTGGACAAGCCTGTGAATTTGACTATTCTGGTACACAAGCCTGTAAAGCACTACGAGAGGAAGGTTATGAAGTAGTTTTAGTTAACTCTAATCCTGCTACCATTATGACTGATCCGGAAACCGCAGAGCGTACCTATATCGAACCTATTACCCCAGAAATAGTAGAAAAAGTCATCGCTAAAGAAAGACCTGACGCATTATTACCAACAATGGGAGGACAAACTGCTCTTAATACCGCCGTTGCCTTAGCAGAATCAGGGGTATTGAATAAGTATGGAGTAGAATTGATTGGGGCGAAATTACCCGCTATCAAAATGGCAGAAGATAGGGAGTTATTTAAAGAAGCGATGGCGCGTATCGGTGTGCCTGTCTGCCCTTCAGGGATTGCTAGTAACTGGGAAGAAGCCAAAGCCGTAGCAGAAGAAATTGGCTCTTATCCTTTAATTATACGTCCTGCGTTCACTATGGGGGGTACTGGTGGTGGTATTGCTTATAACCAAGAAGAATACGAGGAAATGGCGAAATTTGGGATAGATTCTTCTCCCGTGTCGCAGATTTTGGTAGAAAAATCCCTCATCGGTTGGAAAGAGTATGAGTTGGAAGTGATGCGAGATATGGCGGATAATGTAGTTATTGTCTGTTCGATCGAAAACCTTGATCCTATGGGGGTGCATACTGGAGATTCTATCACCGTTGCCCCCGCTCAAACTTTAACGGATAAGGAATATCAACGGTTAAGAGACTACGCTAAAGCGATTATCAGAGAGATTGGAGTAGAAACAGGAGGCTCTAACATTCAGTTTTCCGTTAATCCCGTCAATGGTGATGTCATCGTAATTGAAATGAATCCTCGTGTATCTCGATCGTCCGCTTTAGCTTCAAAAGCAACGGGTTTCCCCATTGCCAAATTTGCCGCTAAATTAGCTGTGGGTTACAGTCTTGATGAAATTTCTAACGACATTACCAAGAAAACTCCCGCCTCTTTTGAGCCAACTATCGATTATGTTGTAACTAAAATACCTCGTTTTGCCTTTGAAAAGTTCCCGGGTTCGTCACCTGTTCTCACTACACAAATGAAGTCTGTAGGGGAGGCTATGGCCATCGGGCGTACTTTTGCTGAATCCTTCCAAAAAGCATTAAGATCGTTAGAAACTGGGCGTTTTGGCTTTGGTTGCGACAAAAACGAGACTTTACCCACCCTATCACAGATTAGCTCCCATTTACGCACCCCCACTCCCGAAAGAATTTTTAGCGTCTATCATGCTTTAAGACTAGGGATGACGGTAGAACAAATTTACGAGTTAACGGCGATCGATCCTTGGTTTTTAGATAAAATGCAGTCATTGGTTGAGATTGAGAAGTTTATGAAACGTACTTCTTTAAAGAATATTAACCCTGATGATATGCGCACTATTAAACAACATGGATTTAGCGATCGTCAAATTGCTTTCGCCACTAAAACAACGGAAGACGAAGTAAGAGAATATCGTAAATCTTTAGGGGTTATTCCTATTTACAAACTGGTGGATACTTGCGCCGCCGAATTTGAAGCCTTCACCCCCTACTATTACTCTACTTACGAATCAGGGGAAAGTGAAAATGATGTGACGGATAAACCGAAGGTAATAATTTTGGGAGGAGGCCCCAACCGCATCGGCCAAGGTATAGAATTTGATTATTGTTGTTGTCATGCGGCCTTTGCTTTATCTCCTGCGGGTTATGAAACCATTATGGTTAACTCTAACCCTGAAACCGTCTCTACTGACTATGATACCAGCGATCGCCTTTACTTTGAACCCTTAACCAAAGAAGACGTTTTAAATATCATCGAAGCAGAAAACCCCGACGGCGTAATTATTCAATTCGGGGGGCAAACTCCGTTAAAATTAGCTGTACCTTTGAAAAATTATCTTGCTCATCCTGATACTACGGTGAAAACGAAAATTTGGGGTACTTCTCCCGATTCCATCGATACAGCAGAAGACAGAGAGAAATTTGAGGCGATTTTAAATGAATTGAACATCAAACAACCTCCTAACGGCATTGCTAGAAGTTTTCAAGAATCGAAAATCATCTCTAACAAAATCGGTTATCCTGTGGTAGTACGTCCCTCCTACGTTTTAGGTGGACGGGGGATGCGCATTGTCTATAACGATGCAGAGTTAGAACAATATATGCGCTACGCTGTGGATATTGAGCCTGATCATCCAATTTTAATCGATAAATTCCTCCAAAATGCCATCGAAGTCGATGTTGATGCCCTGTGTGATGCAACGGGGAAAGTTGTTATCGGTGGTATCATGGAACACATCGAGGAAGCAGGTGTCCACTCTGGAGACTCCGCTTGTTCAATTCCTTATATTACCCTGTCTGACAATGTAGTTAATACCTTGCGTATTTGGACAGAAAAATTAGCACAATCTTTGAATGTCATTGGTTTAATGAATATTCAATACGCAGTACAAGGAGAAACTTGTTATATCCTTGAAGCCAACCCCCGTGCTTCCCGTACTGTACCTTTTGTGTCGAAAGCCATAGGACGACCTTTAGCAAAAATTGCCTCCCTCGTGATGTCAGGTAAAACCCTTGAGGAGTTAGGGGTGACAGAGGAAATTATCCCTAAGCATATCTCCGTTAAAGAGGCTGTATTGCCTTTTAATAAGTTTGTGGGTACAGATACCTTACTAGGCCCTGAAATGCGTAGCACGGGGGAGGTAATGGGCATTGATAGCGATTTTGGTAAGGCATTCGCTAAAGCTGAAATTGGTGCTGGTGTATTTGTTCAGACTTCGGGTACAGTATTTATTTCCATGAACGATCGAGATAAAGAGACGATCGTACCTGTGGCGAAAGACTTAGTAGCTCTAGGTTTCAATATTGTAGCTACAGAAGGCACAAAAAAAGTGCTAGAGGAAAATGGTGTTCCTAACGTTGAATTAGTGTTGAAACTCCATGAAGGTCGCCCCCACGTTGTGGATGTGATCAAAAATAAACAGATTCAATTTATCATCAATACTCCTAACAGCGATGAGGAAACCCAAACCGATGGACAAAAAATTCGTCGGGCGGCCTTAGATTATAAGTTACCTATTATTACCACGATCGCAGGTGCTAAAGCAACGGTGGAAGCAATTCGATCGCTCCAGTCCGAACCTTTACAGGTTAAGGCTTTACAGGATTATTTCGTGTAATTTATCTCGTTGGTGGGCATTGCCCACCCTACTTTCTTTATGGTGGCAATAATGTTGAATTAATGTTAATATTACAATAAGTTAATTCTTATTGTTTAGATACTATAAAAAAATAATCAAATTGAATTTGAAATACTAAATATTATTTATGAAAGAAGATTTGCAAAAATTATACTTTACTTCATTAGAAGTTCAAGAATATAGTGGATTAATCGTTGATTTAGATAAACCTATAATTAAGACTACTGGAAAAACGCCGAATAAAAAACAAAATCAAGAATTAAAGCAAAAACGAGGTTGTTTAGCAACACTGGGATTTTATTTCATTTGTTGTTTCTTAATTGTTATGACAGAGATTATTTTTGCTGTGATGGTAGGTATAGATGTAGATGCAATGACTCAAAACGACACAAACAATATAATAATCTTTATTTTAGCTGTAATCATTACTTTTTTAACAGGAAGATCTAAGAATAATTTTTCTGATGAAGAAATAAAAAAACGAAACAGTTCAAATGGAAGTTTTCTTACTAATAATATAATAACAAAGGATTTAGAAAAATTTTTCGTTATTGTTGATAATATACAAAAATATAATCAAAAAATAAAAGCTATTGATTGATATAGCAGATCAACTTGCTGATGCTTCTGAAAAAGAGACTTTAAGCGGACAAGATAGAAAAAAAGCTCTGAATGTTTATTTATCTTTAAGAAAGTCTTTAATCAAAAAACTTAAAACTGAAAAAATTATCAGAGAAAATAAAGATTTACTTGAAAATGACGAGTTATTAAAAAATTTATTGGATGATAATATTTTAAATACAGAAATATTAAAAATAGAGGCTGAAACGAATCAATTATCTTCTGGTTTAATAGATGCTATTAAATTTTCTACCGAGGTACAAAAAGAATTTAATGAATTACTAGCTGACAATAGCTAGTGATTAGTAGTTTTTAAAATATCTACTTTTGACGGCTAAGTATTTTCAAACTTCTAATAATATTGGTAAAAAAGTCGCTTTAGCAGACTTCGGCTATTAGCTTTGTCAATTTATTGCAAAGCGATTTATAATACAGAAAGTATGATCACATTTTACCGTAGGTTCGATCGAGCAAGAGGAAAGGTCGATCGAATATAATGACATAAAGTAACAATTTTAGGAGTAAAGGAAATGTTACAGATAAATAAAAATTATGTTTTAGATCAAAATAATCAACGAATTGCGGTACAAATTTCTCTGGCTGAATTTGAACAAATAGAGGAAATATTAGAAAATTACGGCTTATCAAAAATGATGGAACAAGTAGAAGAAGAATATCTGAATAAAAATAATGCTTTAAAATATTTAGCTGTTGAAAAGAATCAACTAAATTTATCTTCAACACCCCCTACAATTGCTGAAATGCTCAATCAATTAGCGATAATTCAGCAAGAAAATCCTATTGATTTAGACTCCATTGAAAGAGTCGATCGAGTTAATGAAATATGAGGAGATAAATGATAGAATTTTTGGTAGATACTAATGTGATTAGTGAATTATTTAAACCTTTACCGAACCCATTAGTAACGACATGGTTATCATCTCAAAATATTATTGGAATTAGCGTTATTTCGGTAGAGGAAATATATTATGGATTAAGTTATAAAAATGCTCAAAAACAATTAAATTGGTTTCATGATTTTCTTCGTTATCGATGTCAAATTTTTTCGATTACTCCTCAAATTGCTCAAAAATGTGGAGAATTAAGGGCAAAATTGCGTCAACAAGGTATAACTAGAACTCAAGCTGATTTATTGATTGCTTCTACTGCTTATGAATATCAACTTTCGATCGTCACTCGTAATACTAAAGACTTTGCTAATTGTGACATAAATATTTTTAATCCTTTTTTAGAACAAAATCCAGAAATTGAATGATAGAATAATTGGTGAATATAAAATCAAAATCGATTTTGTTTAGTTATTAAGCGATGAAAACTAATATAAATATAAAAAATGATCAAGCAATAATTAAAGAAGTTTTTGAGATTTTAAAAGATAACTTAGAAACCGATAAATTAATTCGTTTTTGGAAAATGTGTAATTTGAATCCTCATGATTATTGTGAGTTAAAAGAACAACTTTTTCAAGATGAAACGGTGGATAGTCTCTATGAAAAAATTAGAAATTATGAGCAATAAAATCAATCTTAAGAAAGTCGCTTTAGCAGACTTTGGCTATTAGCTTTGAGATTGCTTCGTGCCTCGCAACGCTGCACGATTTATTGCAAAGCGGTTCATGATACAATTCCATTAATTAATTGATGTTAGATCATATTTTACCGTAGGCTCGATCGCGATCGCGCCACTTTCAGTGATCGAGCAAGGGGAAAGGTCGATCGAAGATATATAATATTATTAAGTTTAATGGGAAAAAATAATTTATGGAGTTAATAGTCAAAAAAATATCTTTAAAAAATCAAACAAGTGATTTTAATTATTGGCAAACTCAATCTTATCAAAAAAGACTTGATACTTTAGAACAAATCCGCCAAGAATATCATCAATGGAAAGATAATAATGTTAAATCAAGATTTCAAAGAGTTTATACAATTTCTCAACGATAATCAAGTTCATTATCTTGTTGTAGGAGGTTATGCGGTGGCAATTCATGGGCATCCTCGCTATACAAAAGATATTGATATTTGGATTGAAATAAGTAGAGAAAATGCCTTAAAAATAATTAAAAGTTTAGAACAGTTTGGTTTTGGTTCTTTAGGCTTAAAAATGGAGGATTTTTTAGTGCCAAATCAAGTCATTCAATTAGGTTATCCGCCCAATAGAATTGATTTATTAACCAGTGTTGACGGAATAAATTTTGTTGAATGTTACTCAAAAAGATTGGAAATTTCTATTGATGGTATTATGATCAATTTTATTGATTTAGAAAATCTCAAGAAAAATAAAAAAGCATCAGGAAGAATGCAAGATTTAGCAGATATAGAAAACTTATCATCGTAAATTTATTATTCGATTGCTCCAGTCTGAACCGTTACAGGTTAAGGCTTTACAGGATTATTTCGTCTAATTTATCTCATTAGTGGGGCGGTGCGATCGCCCTTCGTTATAATTTTTATATCACACATATTAGTTAAGAACATTGGACACAATAAACATCAAAACTAGCATTGATTTATTTGCGGGAATAGGTGGTTTTAGAATTGCCTTAGAAAATAATGGTTTTAATTGCATTTATTCTAATGATTATAACAAGTATAGTTGTCAAACATATTCTGCTAATTTTGGAGAAATATATTGCGGTGATTTAAATGAGATTGTAGCTTCAAACATCCCTAATTTTGATTTATTATGTGCTGGTTTTCCCTGTCAACCATTTTCGATCGCAGGTGTGAGGAAAAAGAAATCTTTAGGAAAAAAACACGGATTTGAAGATGAAAAACAGGGTAATTTATTTTTTGAAATGTTAAGAATAATAGACTTTCATCAACCTAAAATTATCTTCTTAGAAAATGTAAAAAATTTAAAAAGCCATGATAAAGGTAACACTTGGCAAGTAATCAAAAATGAATTGTTAATTAGAAATTATGAGATTTTTTCAGAGATAATTGATGGGAAATATTACGTTCCTCAACATAGAGAAAGAATATTTATTGTTTGTTTTAATAAAAATATATTCCCTAATATTAATTTTGAATTTCCTATTTTACCATCAAAAAGACTTTATGAATTAAAAGATATTTTAGAAAATAATGTTGATGATAAATATACATTATCCGATAAATTATGGAATTATTTACAACAACATAAAAAAAATAGTCAAGCAAAAGGTAATGGTTTTGGTTATGGAATTATTAATAGAGAATCAGAATATACTAGAACATAAGGTTTATACTCTTATCGCTTAAATATCAAAGATAGAATCTTATATGAAATTATCCCAGATGATGAAACAATCTTGATTATTAGGACAAGAACTCATTATGGAGACTAAATTTTTATGGTAATATATCTCACTATAGAGTAATGTATAATATATAAAGTAAGGTAATATTTGAAGGTAGGATCGATCGAGCAGAAAAAAAGTCGATCATCATATTTTCTTAATCTTTTGATTCCACTAATCTACCATTGACATTCGCCCCGACCTGAAGGTGCGGGGATTCTCCCATCACTGAGAGAGTT
>CAYPDC010000043.1:0-30426 GCA_964409355.1 uncultured Cyanobacterium sp. | reverse complement strand
TCAGTATTAATTACCGTATCTTGACGGAAAATAACCTCATCCCCATAAGTTTGATCGATCGTAGTATTAATATTATTGGTATTGATCACCGTTGAGCCACTACTATCCGTTAAAATGCTATTGGCTTCGATATTGCTATTAATATTGGTTATACCTGCAACCCTTAAATCTAAATTACCTGAAATGGTAAGATTTGTTAAATTGCCTTCGGTATCTGTATCAGCTAAAGTTAAATTATTAATATCCGTAAGAGTGACATTATTTCCATTGACTAAATTAACTCCCTGAAAATCATTGTTTGCAGAATCAAGAATAATATTATTGTTATTCGGATTAATGGTGCTTAAACCAGATACAGTCACATCTCCACTATCAGTAATATCTCCATTTATATCTAAAGTTAAATCCCCCGTGAGATTGTAAGTTTTCAAATCAAAATTATCACCAGCAATAACCTCTAAATTACTTCCCGACAAATCACCTGTATTAATAAAAGAGTTTTGGGCATTAAGAGTAATATTATTACCCTGACTGCTATTGCCTTGTGCGCTAATATTACCGATGGAAATAGCACCATTATTGGAATTAATTGAGACTTCTCCCGCCGTGGCAAAATTAGAGCCAGTAGAAATCTCCCCCGTATTATCAACAGTAATATCCCCCTCTGCTGTTAAAAATACATTTCCCCCTCGCCCTTTTGTTAGATCATTAAAATTATTATTTTGTGAGAATGCTCCTATATCACCGCTAATAGTAATTGAGCCTTGTTGACTGCTAACATTTATATTTCCGGCATTATTTACAGGTGCATCCACATCTTGACCATAAGTAGTGGAACTACTATTAATAGCAATACCATCAACTACCGAAGGATCTATTATAATGTTTCCCTGTGCAGAAACCGTGATATTTCCCCCGTCTGTATAACGACTTTGACTATCCAAACGCCCGATAAAAATGTCTCCGCCAATGGCGTTTAAATCGATGTCACCACCATCGGTAGATAATCCCCCCGTAGCCAAGATATTTCCTCCAGCAGAAAGACTAATATTGCCGCCGTTACCATCGCTTAAAATTGAAACTTCATTAGAGATAGATTGTACTTGAATAGAACCATTGGTACTATTTATGGAAACATTACCGTTAGGAGAGGGTGAAGATATATTTGTTTGTAAAATTTGAGTGAAAATATCTCCTAAACCAACCTCGATCGCATCGCCATCTATTTGTAATAAATTATCATTAATAATCGTTACCCCTAAATTACTGCTTCCTTCTTCTAAAGCAGTTGTCACTAAACTAGCTAAACTCAAAATAGGGGGGTTAAAAGTATTTGGTAAAGTAGGACTTTCTGAAACAGGAATTAAAGTGAAACTATCTAAATTAAGAATATTTTGCCCTTGAATAGCACTTAATTTTATATCACCGCCACTATTAGTTAAGTTACTGGTATTTATTTGAGTGCCACCAAGAAGATTTAAACTACCATTAATATTATTTAGGTTAGCAGAATTAATAATTGCCCCTGATTCAGTAGCAGTAAAGGCAACACTCAAAGGCTCAACAGTGAGTAAACTAGCGTTATAAACTCCATTGGCACTAAACCAATTATCTCCAAAACCAATACCTGTTGCTGTAGTAGCAATAAAATCAGCAGGAACATTAAGAGTAGCACTGTCACCAAACACTATCCCGGCAGGATTCATCAGGAATAGATTGGGAGTGCTTGAACCTGTTATCTGAATTTTGCCGTTAATAATAGAGGCATTTCCGCTAATAATACGGGCTAGAATGTTGTTAATTCCCGAAGTTTCTGTAATAAAGTTGGCTACTTGATCCGATTGGGGTAAGTCAAAACGGGTAAAGCTATGGAATAGGTTACTACCATTACTCGAAAGTGTGCCTCCTGTTATATCGATTAACAAACCATCATTAGAAGATACGATCGAACCTGTGGCATCACCATCTAATTCTAAAGTAGCGGCAACTATGGGTAAATCTAAAATAGCATCAGTCGTCAGAATTTTAATGGTTTCTAACTCAGAAATAAAACTGTTTTCAAAACTTTGAATGGGATTCACTGATTCTGTCGAAGTGACAAGACTTCCAGAAGTACCGTTGATACTGTTGTCCCCTACAATAAAAGGCACACGAGGATCTAAATCTCCACCCCCATGATTAATAATAATATTCCCTGTACCACTAAAAATACTAGGGGTTTCAAGTCCACTTTGTCCGATTTTGACAAAACCGAGACTGTTAATATTGACATTCCCACCATTACTGAAAACACTGCCTAGAATATTGACTTCACTGGGTGTACCTGTACCAATCAGAATATCTGCACCATTACTCTCAATGGAAAACTCATCGGCTGATCCATTAATAGTGACTGTGGAAGGAGTTTCGATCGTTAAACTACCATTGGCAAGAGTGTTATCATTCCTATTTCCTAAAGTAATCACACCTGTGGTTATAGTAGAAAGGGCATTTAAGTTAATCAAAGCATTAGCTGACGTTCCTGTCGAGAAAGATAAATTAGCTACATCTATATCACCAATATTTAAACTTCCTTGAGGCGCACTTATGACTACACTACCTGAATCCCCTGAACTATCGGAACTATTATTAGTAAAGATATTCCCCGTTTGAACATTACTTCCCGTGCTGACAATGTTAACATTACCACCATTCTCTCCACTAATGACACTGGTATCGATGTTGGGAGTATTAACATTACCGACTGCATTGAGGGTTAAATTCCCACCGTCAGTGAAAATCTGATTGGCGGATAAGTTAATCGTGCCACTACTGGTTAAATTGATATTGTTAGAAAGACTAGCAATATTACCCTCTGTGTTGAAGTTGATATTACCACTATTTAAAATTAAATTTTGACCAGCGATTATATTACCGCCAGAAGTTAAGCTAAAATCCCCTGTAACGTTAAGAGCTTCCAGTATAATATTATTAATATCATTAATAGCAACATTTTGACCATTGGTAATAACAATGTTATTAAAGTTATTACTACCTGCCAGTGATATATCTCCCGGAGTGATAAAATCACCATTATCAACACCAATATTCAGGGAAGTGATACCACCAACGCTGATGGGAGTTCCCAGATCTTGTGTAATGCTACTCGCCGTAATAATTAAATCTTGAGCGGAATTAATAGGAATAGAACCATTTGGGTCAGTAGCCCCTAGTTCAATTTCATTGTTAACATTAAGTATAACAGATCCGGTTCCCAAAGTCGAAATAGTGTTATTTCCACCGCCACTGAAGAATGGATCAATATCAAGACTTGTTCCCTTTATTTCTATATTTCCGCTTCCTTCAGTAGTAACAATGGGATCAAAAATTGTGCTGGTTATCACTCCATTACCAGTGTCTGCCTGTCCATCCATGATGATAGAACCACTACCAGTGGTGTTAATCGTGCCGCCAAAACTGATACCATGATTAGCATTACCAAACCCTGAACCACCAATCCCAATTAGGTTAATATTGCCATTTTCCGATTGAATAATACCACCCGAATCAGTAGAAATTCCAGTATCAATACTTGCTCCCACTGGACCTGCAACTCCACTTCCCCCCGTTCCTCGTAAGGTAATAACACCAGAACCACTTGTAGTAATACTGGGAGTCCCAATGGTGGAAATTCCTGTATTTTGCTCTACAGTGGAATTTAACCAACCTTGACCAATAATACTAATATTTCCTCCCTCCGCAGATAAATCACCGAAGATGCTAACTCCATTATTAAGGATTCGAGATTCAGGATTCTCAGGATCAATCAAATCTCCCGTACCAACGGCAGGTTGGGTAAAGGGATCGCCTCCTCCACCTAAGATAATATTTCCTCCCCCTGTAGTTATACTACCAGTAATGTCGATCGCCCCTCCATTACCACTGGCATTAGAGTTAAAAATCACATTGAGAGAATCAGGACTTAAGGGATCGACAAGAGAATCTTCAGTATTGCCACGGTAAATAATGTTGCGATCGGCTCTTAAAGTTAAAGTTTTACCCGTACCAATACCATCATAATCAAGAGTTGCCTCAAGATCCCAAGTGATATTACCTTCTTCTAAACCTTCTGCTTCTGTTGTCACCGTGACGGTATTATTAGAAAGTAACCCCGATCTCAAATCGTCAACTCCCACTGTATTATTCGGTGAACCGGGTGGGCTAAATATACCATCACTGTCAATGAAAATATCCCCTGAGCCACTAATAATATCAACATTAAAAGGATCGATCAACCATTCTCCCCCGACACCATTAACTGCACTGGTATCAGGCACACTGCTGATATTAAAAGATTTTTTCCCACTGGTTTCGATAAAACCACCATCCCCAGAAATATTTCCCCCTTTAGCGGTTAACTCCCCGTGAATACTAGCATGATCTTCAGCAAAAACAATAATTTCCCCTCCATCACCATTAACCGTAGCATCTGCGGATATAGAAGAATCAGGACTGACATAAGTAACAGAAGCATTGGGAATCGTGCCTTTTCCTTCTCGATCGCCCCCAATTAAGACTTTTCCTCCCCCATTCTCTCCATTAGCGGTTATTTCTCCTTCAATCACCCCAACTTTATCCCCTAAGATGGTGACTTCCCCTCCTAAATTTTCCGATGATGTCCTAATTTCTCCAGAGGCTATAGCCAATCCTGTTTCGTTAGGTATCGCAGTATTAGCAACGTGGACTTGATTATTCTCAATCGTTACATTAGGGGTGGTAACTCCTGCACTATTTGCCCCTGTCAACAAAGTAGGCAAATCTTGAGGGGTGAACCCTAGTAAATTTCCTTGCTCATCTTTAGGTATATCAAGTTCTAGGCTCAATAAACTACCTTCGGGGGTTATTTTTACTCTTGATGTTCCTGCTACGGCTTGTATGTTAATTTTCCCGTTAGGAGTTTCGATCGTGCCTGTATTGATGACATTACCACCGACGAGGGTTAAATTTTGCCCTTCAGCTATAGTTAAATCTCCTGCATTAATGATACTTCCAGCCTTGTCTGTGTTAAAAACAAAACTGTTAGGATTGCCCGTTAAATTTTGATAGTCATTACTGCCAACGGCCTTAAACATCCCATTACCAAACCCGATACCCGTTGCGGTGGTTGCGGTAAAGTCTGCTGGTACATTTAAACTAGCTCCTTGTCCAAACACGATACCGGCAGGATTCATGATAAACAGGTTAGAGTTGCCTCCCGTGACTTCGATTAAGCCTTGAATATAAGAAGGATTCCCCCCAGTGACTCTGGTTAAGATATTCTGAATGTTGGGATTGGTTAAAAATGTAGCGATTTGTTGCGGTGTTAAACCAAATTCTTGGAAACTGTGAAACAGGTTTTTCCCATCTCTTGAAAGAGTATTGCCGTCTATGGTTATTCTGTTGCCGTCTCTGGTGACAATGGTGGCGGTATCACCGTCTATTTTAATTTCTTGAGCTTCTGCGGTGGGTAAATTACCAACAAAAACTAATGAGAGTAAAGAGATCAGTAAACTGGTTTTTTTCCACATGGTAATACTCCGATGCGATCGCATCTATTGGATTAAGAGATTATAATTGATAAGGTTTTATCTTTAGTCATTATAAGTCTATTTGACGTTCTCGCCCACCCTTTAGGTTGGGGATACTAAAAATCACTTGTTAAGCTAAAATAAAATCTTTAAAATGTTAATTTATAGATAAGTTTAATTCTGTTAAAGTATTTTCTTTATATCCCTTTTGTTTAATAACTTTTTGCAGATGATTAATTCTTTTTTGGGGTAAAGGATGGCTAGATAAAAATGATATTGGTAAAGAGTTTTTTTCCTGATTTTTAAATATCTCAAAAAGTGCGATCGCCCCTCCTACATGACCATAATAGGCGTTTAAAACATCTAAGCCAAACTCATCAGCTTTAGTTTCCTGACTTTGAGAATATTGGGAATTAACAATAACATTAGCCAAATCAACACCTGAGTTTAAGATGTCTATATTACCCAAAAAATAACTAATAATTAACTTAAATAAAAGAACATTACCAAGACTTCTTAGATGATCACGATGGGCAAAATGACCAACTTCATGCCCTAAAATCATCACCAGTTCATTTTCAGAATTTAACTCTTTTAATAACCCTTCATAAATAATAATTTTATTACCCGGTATTGCCAAAGCATTAACGGTATTTTCAGGGATATAAATTACCTTATAATCTCTTTTAATATTATTTTCATCAGGTAATGATATTTCGATATTGTCTAATAATTGATTAAGTTTTATAGAAGTTTGAGAAAGTTCTTTTTTATTGTCAAATTGACTAGCAATTAAACTCCCTATTTTTTCTTCTATACTAACAGGAATTAAATAAATAAGCTGATTTAAAATAATAAAAGAAATAATAATCAAGCCAACTAAAAAACTACCAAAAAGAAAAAATAAAGTCAATAATTGACGATTATTAGGCTCAGGATTTTTATTATGAATAGGAGAAGAATAAGAAGGCATTTAAAAAATTTAAGATTTAAGAATTAAGTTATACTATTATCCTAATGTTTATTATTAATTACTACTTTTAACAGGGCGAAAAGGATATAAAAAATTAAATAAGGGATATAAACCCCTAGACTGAATCCACAACTTGCCTTTACCAGTAAAACGACAAACCAACCCCTCTCCCCCCAAAATTCCAGTGCGTAAACTCCGAAAAGATAAACCCCCTATCATCTCCACATTATAATTCAGGGTATCTTCAAAAGCGACAATATAACCCGTATCGACAATATAATGATTTTCCACATTAATTTCCACAATAGCACCATAGGAACTAAACCAAATATCACCTCTTCCAGTTGCCTTTAAAAGAAAGATTGATTCCCCACTAAAAAACCCTTTAAAACCCTGAAAATTACTGTTAATTTCGACATTTTTACTAGAGGCAATAAAACCAGAAGATTGAATCATCAATCCCTTACTACCATCTAAATAATAATATTGAATATCTCCCGGCACCCCCGGAGAAATAAACAATTCTCCTTGAGAACCTTGGGCGGTAAACTTATTTAAAAAGAGAGATTCTCCCCCTAACATTCTGCCAAAACTTTGACCAAAACCGCCCTTCATTTTCGATTCCATTTTGATACAAGAATCCATCGCCGCCATACCTCCTGCTTCGACTACGGCAGTTTGATTAGGTTCAAGTTCTAATACTAGAAAACCATAGGCGGGATTATGTTCTATTCTATACTTAATTTCTGATTTATTTAACATGATTATCAATTAACAATTAAACAATGTAGAATTAAAAACAATTAATTTCTCCCCCATCTCCCCATTCCCAAATTCTACCTTTCTGGTAATTTTGAGCCGATTAACCTGCCAAAATTCCCCGGATTATGAGTTTGACAATAAACCTTTCCTTGCCCAAAAAAGCGACAAATTAAGCCTTCTCCCCCTAAAAATGCCCCTAACCAACTATTATTAACCTTGCCGATTTTAAAATCTAAACTTCTCTCAAAGGCGACAATATGCCCAGTATCAACAATATATTCTCCATCCACATCAATCTCGTAAATCCCCCCAAAAGAGCTTAACATTACTGCCCCATGACCTGTTATACTTAACCAGAAGATAGACTCCCCTGAAAAGAAAGACTTAAATCCCTGAAAACCTAAGTCAATGTCAACCTCAGAAGCGGAGGCTAAATAAGAGGCAGATTGAACAATTAACTCTTGCCCTTGCATTTCGTAAATGATAATATCACCCATGAGAGAAGGTGCTAAAAATACCTCTCCTTGAGGTTGATAACTGCGGAAAACGCTTAAAAAGAGAGATTCCCCTGCTAACATTCGTTTTAATCCCCCCATGATGCCTCCCCCTTTACCCTGTCTTAAAGTAGTGCTGACATTAATAAAGTCACTCATGGCAATCATTGTACCTGCTTCGGCGATCAATTCTTCATTTTGATCAAGGGTAACTTTGACGATCGCACTTTCTGGTTGTTGTAGAATTTGTATATCCATAAATTATCGCACCTTTGGAGAGAGAAAACCAACTAAACCACTAACACTGCGAGACTGAAGATAAATAGCGCCTCTTCCCGTCAAGCGATTAACAAAACCTTCCCCCGAAGTAAGAGAAGAAAGAAGATTCCCAGACAGACGTATATTCATCTTGATACCATCATCATAGGCAACCAAATGACTATTATCCACAATAAAATCACCATTAATTTCCCGACGGGTAATGCCACCATAACAACCAAACAAAACCCTACCGTTACCCGAAAAATGGAGTTTGAATAAGCCTTCTCCTGCAAACCAACTGGCAAAACCAGCCCATTTTACCCCCATTTTAGCGCCCGGAGTATGGGCAATATAAGCACCGGGTTGAAAACAAATAGGCTTATTTTCTAACTTAACCGCCTCAATATCCCCAATCATCGACTGAGTTAAAATCACATTTAATGGGCGACTGGTGGGATTATGGAAGACATTAACAAACATGGATTCACCACCGAGAAACTTGCGTATTAAGGCAGGAATTAGTCCCCCCGAAAATTCAGTTTTCATGACAATTTCCCCGTCCATACTTACCATTGCACCAGCTTCAGCAGTAATACGCTCTTGGGGTTCTAAAGTGACGAAAATCGCCGCAAAAGCTGGGCGATAGCAGATTTTATATTTCACAATGGTGTCACCTCTAATTTCTCGATAATGATTTTAACACAAGGTCGCAAAGAATAGCCCATCTTTAGAAGTTGGGCTATTCTTTGCAATATCTGGGATTTGCACGATCGCACTTTCGATTATTCAGATAAATCATCAGGAATTTCGATTCCTGCTTGTTTTAGTAATTGTCGTAATCTTTGATTTTTTGATTGAACTTGATCAGCACGTTGTTTTTCTATTTCAGCACGCTGTTTTTCTATTTCAGCACGCTGTTTTTCTGTTTCAGCACGTTGTTTTTCTCTTTCCGTGGGAGTCGGAATCCAGTAACCTTGTTGATTGTACCATCTAAGCCAAAGACGCTCAATACCTTGATAGTTACCTTGCCATAATCCTAAACCAATTTTAGCTTCGGGCAACCAAAATCCTTGAGGAGTCTGTGATAGCCGTTGATAACGATTGGTGGTTAAGCCAAATCCTTTTAAATCATTGGTATAACGGTTATAGACGAAATAGTAAGGTATTCTGAGTATTTGTTCATATACTTCCCATTTATTTGGTGGTTGATTTATTTCCCTCAGATTTTGACCTAAATCTTCCGATTCCGTCCCCGGTGAAATAAGCTCGATCGCCACAAAAGGATTAACCCCTTCCTGCCAGATAACATAACTTAATCTTAGTTCTCTTTCCTCGTATAAACGAGATACACCTAAAACAGCAAACCAATCAGGTCTTTTATACCATTGAGGATGACGAGGATCATAATATAAATTAAGGTCACTGGCAGTGAAAACTTGATCGTTGGAAACCTCAGGGGGCAGAAATGTTATTCTTAACAATTCTGGTTGTAAAAGATGAAATTCGTCAGGCAAACCTTGATCCTCCAGTGTTTCACTAGGTAAATCATACATGGTTGGCAATGTTTCTTTTGGAGGCAGAGGAGGATTACTTTGTTGATACATAAGTTTAAATTTATTCATTCCCGTTGATAACTTAAGTTTCCACCTATGAGTAATATTGTACCATTAAGCAAAGAATTTTCTTGACAATTTGATAAAAAAAGTCCCCCTTCCCAAATCAAATATTCTGGTATTGAACTGGGGTTATCCCTTGATGGCTCCGGCTGTGATGCCCTGAACAATACGGCGTTGGAATATTAAGACGAGTATAATCAGAGGTAATGTTCCTAAAATTGTCGCAGATGCGATCGCACCGTAAGGAATCTCAAAGGCACTGCTACCGCCAATTTTAGCCACGGCAATGGGTATAGTTTGTAAACTGTCTCTAGTGATAAAAGTCAGGGCAAAAATAAACTCATTCCAAGCAAAAATGAAGGTTAAAATCCCCGTAGTAATTAAGGCAGGAAGGGTTAACGGTAAGACAATTTGCCATAACATCGGAATAATTTTGTAACCATCCATTTTGGCTGAGTCTTCTAAATCTTTCGGTAATTGTAAGAAAAAACTGCGTAAAATGAGGATTGTTAAAGGTAAATTAATGGCAGTATAAGGCACAATTAAAGCAATATAATTATTACCTAGATGGAGAAATTTAACTATTTCTAATAAACCAAGAAAAAGTAAAACATAAGGAAATAAACTCACCGCTAAAACCAGAGCTAAGATAATATTTTTAAAGGGTAAATTTAGCCTTGCTAAACTATAAGCCGCAGGGGCACCAAGGGCAAGACAAATTATCGTAGAAACTAAAGAAACAAAAGCACTGTTGAACATATAGCGGATAAATATTAATCCTAAACTAGAATAATGCTCAAGAGTTAATTGTTCTAAATTAGGGAAATAAATAGTAGGAATTTTAGTGATAGCTTCATTGGTTTTAAATGAGGTTAAAACTTGCCATAACATGGGTGTTAAACAAAAAAACACCATAAAGATTATTCCTAGCCATAAAATTATTTTTTTCTTTTTTAATGTATCAATCATTTTTATTTTTATTTAAAAGTAGGGAGAATCATGAATTATCAAATTCTCTAAAACCTGACACCTGAAACCTGTCACCTTTTATTCAGCTTTTTGTAATTTAGAAATCAGGAAAAATGCACACGCAACTACCATAATTAAAAGTAAAAAGGTAACTACCACTAAAGACGCACCATAACCGAAATCCAGATAACGGCGAACTGTAGCATAAATATAAATAGCTACCATTTCTGTACTACCCGCAGGACCTCCTCCCGTCATCACCTGTACTAAATCAAACACCCCAAAGGATTGTGCAAAGCGGAATAAAAGGGCGATGAGAATTTGCGGAGTTAGTAGAGGAATTGTAATCTGCCAAAAACTTTGCCATGAAGATGCACCATCCATCTGATGTGCTTCGTATAAATCCGCAGAAATCGACTGTAATCCTGCTAATAAAATAAGGGCAATAAAAGGGGTGGTTTTCCACACATCAGCAATAATTAAGGATAACATCGCTCGATTTGGTTCACCCAACCAATTAATATTCTCCGAAATAAGCCCCAAACGCATTAAAATATCATTGACAACCCCATATTGATCATTAAAAATCCATGCCCATGCTAAACCCATAATAGCAGTAGGTAATGCCCAAGGGATCAAAGCAGTGGTACGCACCAATCCCCTCGCAAAAAAGCCTTGATTGAGAATAAGGGCAAAAATCATCCCTAAAATTAACTCAAGGGTAAGACTAACGGCAGTAAAAATGGTTGTATTGCCTAAACTTTGCCAGAAACGCCCATCCCCTAACAATCGATTGTAGTTACTAAAACCAGCAAAAATTGATTCTAATTCCGTGCCTAAATTCTGTTGAAAAAAACTCATCCAGAAAGCACGGGTAATGGGATAGATAAAAACAAGAGTAAGAATAATTAAACTTGGAATTATCAACCACCAACCGACATATTTTTCTTGGTTATAATTATTTGTTGATAATCTCATTGTTGAGTTTTAATTCGTCATCAAAACAGTATAACAGAAACTATAGTGAACCTAAATCATTTGTGCAAGAACTATTAGTCTGGTTTTAGGTGTCAGATGTCAGGTAATAAGAGAAAATAGAATTTATAACTCTCCCTACTCCCTTGATAACAATTGTACAATTCATTTAGGCTTACTATATAATCAAGTTCTACTAGATTTAATAAATTTGTTCAGATTTTCAGCAAAAGTTACGGAGTTCAACTTACACATTTTTTTGAATCTTTTAACTTAGTTAAACAGGCTTTTTTCTCTGTTTCTGTCAAGTCTTTAAACTCAATATCTCTCCTTAAAATCATTCCATTATGCCCCATCAATAAGCGGGGTAATTGTTCATATTTTATCAAGGAAAAATCCTCCATATCGTAAGTGGTATAAGTGGTAAAATTTGGATCATTGAAATCAATATCTACCACAGTAATGGTTTTTCTGGAAGGTAAATTATGATCAAAATATGGACGCGCCCCCGAACCTAATATACCTGTATGCAATAATTGTAACTCTCCTTTATGGGCTGGATAATAGGCATGATGATGACCACTTACATAAGTATGCACATCATACTTTTCAAGGAGTTGACGCAATTCATCGGCGTTATTTAACACTTCTCCGGGATAGTCTCTCCCCTCAGACACGGCATAGAGAGGTAAATGCCCGATAATTATTCTCATTTTAGCCTGTTGTGCTTTTTCTGATGCAAGGCTTTTTTCTACCCATGCTAATTTATCCGCCGGAATGCGACTGGATGAACCATCCCACACCAAAAAGAAAATATTATCCTGTTCAAAGGTATAATAAAAGGGAAACTCGGTGCGATCGAGGTATTTTACTCCTGTGTTATGTCTCGGATTGCGCCAATATTCTACCGCTAAATCTCTCTCTTGCTGAAACAGAAATTTCTTATTAGGCGCGATCGCACTTGAAGCATCATGATTCCCGATAGTAAAACCAAAAGGAATGCTTAAATCTCGGATGGGTTGGGCAATTTGAGTATCAAAAGCCTTCCACATTGCCCGAATTTGAGCCTGAGTTAGGGAAGGTTGTTGTCCTGCGATCATATCCCCACTACATAATATTAGATCGGGTTGCCAAAAAGGGATCATTTTTAAAGCAAGATGCACTTCTTCTTCATATTCCGTTGAACCATAAGCACTATTGAGATCACTAATTACCAATAATCTAACATCTTTTCTTTCTGGTTTAAAGGGTTTATATTGATCAATTAATACTTGAGTTTGTTTTGGTATATTCTCTTTAGCTTTAACAGAAAAAAAGGATAAATTGTTTTCTAAAAAAGAAAGAGATATAAAGAGTAAAAAAGAAAGGATAATTAAAAGAATAAAGTATTTTTTTAACATAAATAAAAGTTTTTTTATAATAAATATGACAAGTTAATACTGACACCTGCAACCTGAAACCCTTGTAAAATTAAAGACTACATAACTGAATAATTTTTGATTCTAAAGCCATTAAAGGATCATATCCTAATTTCAAATTAGATTCCAATTCTAATAAAATAGGCAAAGAATCTAATAACTTTTGGGCGGGAATATTACGAGTTTCTTGTTTGAGAAAATAGACTCTTTTTGGGTTACTAATATCCGCATTCTCAGCAATAACCTTATCATCTTTTTCTCCTGCTTCAATCATGGTTTTAACTATTGCCCAAGTACGAAACTGCCCGACTAAAGTGGCTACTATTCTTAATGCTGGTTCATTTAAAGCGATTAAATCTTGCACTAATTGTAAAGCTAAAGGGATATTTCTTTCTAAAATTGCCTGAGCTAATTGTAAACTATTTTGGTTACTGACATTAACTAAAGATTTAACAATATCTTCCTCTATGGGTTGCTGATTTTCTCCCTGATAAAGTGCTAATTTTTCTAATTCTTGCCATAGTAAACGACTATCATTTCCAACACAATTAGCAAGTATCTTAATTCCTCCTTTCGTTATTTTTAAGCCTCTTGCATTGACAACTTCCTCTACTTTTTTAATTAAAATATCTGTTTGCCAAAGGGGAATTAAACTAAACTCTTTAACTTGGGCGTATTGATTAATTAACTTCGTGCTTTTTATCCTACCATCTGGTTTTTTATTACTGGTTAAAAGCAAATGGGTTGTGTCAGGAATTTGTTTAATCGTGCGTTGAATTTCTGTTAATAAGTCCTCCGAACAAGATTGACATATATTCGTATTTACTAGCCACACGATGCGATCGCCGCTTCCGAAGGGGGGAGTCATAGCCTGTAAAAAGGCTTCACGGATAAAATCTTCTTTATCCCCAGCAAATTTCTCAAAATTAAATTGTAACCAGTTGCGATCGAGATTTTTGTCTTTAAGGGCATTGATTTCCTGCATCATCGTGAAATCATCATCACCCCAAAAATAGTGAATAGGCATTTTTTTTGTAAAAAGTTCTGGACAAGATTTTGATGAGTAATCTAATATCAAGGTTGTCATGATTTTGTTTTTCTCACGCAAAGGCGCAAAGGCGCAAAGAAGGATGCAAAAGGGATCTTTCATCATTTCAGGATCAGCTTCCTTCATTATTTACTAAGCCTAAATAAATTGTACAATTATTTTCGCAACTGTGTTATTATCGACACAAGTCATCGTCGTGTTGAACAATCCTAGTAGGAGTGAAACTCTCGTACAGCAAGATTTTTGTATAATCAACAACCTATAACACTGGCAAAAAACAGCAGGATTGGGAGCACTCTTAACCTGATTAAATCTTCCTTTTCTGAATCCCTGTTACTTTAGTGCGGGGAGATGTCAAAATCGATACAATGCGTTGTGCGAGAATTCTTTCACTCACGGTTTTGGGTATAATCTCGTTAACCCCACTATTTAAGGCTTTTTCTATGGTGGTAATGTCAACGTATTTGCTGAAATAGAATATCGGTAATTGATGCCATTGGGGATGAGTGCGCAATATTTTGCAGATTTCAATGCCATTAAGATAAGGCATTTCTATTTCTAAGATCAATAAATCTGGTTCAACGGCTGATAATACATCCCAAAATTGACGGCTATCATGGAGGGTTGTTATATAAAACCCCCAAGGGTGTAAGTACATAGGTAATGAACGGAGTAATTCTTCGTCTTCATCCACAATCATTATTTTATACCCTTTTAAGCGGTTTTTTAAGGCTATTTGACTTAATTCCATCGCCTGTTGCGGAGTAACGGGTTTTTTTAAGTAAAATGTGCCTCCTTTTTCGGCAATTAATAGTCTTTCTGAGATGGAGGTGCAATCTGCTTCGGAGTGTCTTTGGCGATCACCAATGATTATACTCGCTATCGGCGGGGTTTGTAGGTTTAATTCTGTGATAAAAGTGAGATATTCTTCAATCAGAGATTCTTGCCATTGATTAAAAGCAATTTTCATGATGACAACATCGGGATATTCTTCTTTTTTCAGAGATTTAAACCACGCTTTTGCTACTTCTAAGTCTGTCATAGTTATTATCATAATTCCCCTTTTTACTCCCTCTTTACTCAATAATTCTCTAAATTGAGTATCTTCATCAATTACTAAAATTAAAGAACAATAATTTACTACTTGTTTATTAATATTATTGTTTTTTTGATTTTTTATGGGAATTAATTGTAAAATTAAGTTGTTTAAAATTGTCTCAAATTGTCTGATTTTATCATTTTGATTGATTAAATTTTCCCGTAACAGTTTCTCTAATTGAGAGGACAAATAAGAGGCTTCATCAAAACCAAATATACCTAAATTTCCTGCCAATTTATGGCTACTATCTAAGGCTTTTTCCAGTTGATTTTCTTCTAATGTTTTTTGTTTAATCTGCTTTAAGGTGTCTTGTAAAATCTTTAGTTGTGCCTCTCTTTTATTATGGTATTTTTCCCAAACATTGTTTAAAATGGCTAGTTGTTGTAAGTGTTTTTCTTGTTCAATTTGAGAAGGAAAAATTAAGGTATTCTCTTGACTAATTTCATCTTTTTTGATGGGAAAAGATTTTAAACAATATCCCCTCCCTCTCAGGGTTTCAATGGGATTTTCTGACAATCCTGCTTCTTTTAATTTCTTTCTTAAATAACGAAGATGCGATCGCACCGTAGCTTCTGAAGGGTATTCTATGGATGACCATAGATTTTCTATTATAGCTTCAATACTAAAAACTTCTTGCGGATGACGCAAAAATAATTCTAGTAATTGATATTCTTTTGTGGTAAGCTCAACAGTAGTTCCTTGATAACTGACTTGACAGATACAAGGATCTAAATATAAATCCCCCCAACTTAACAGTGGTGAAGCATTAGAGTTATTGTTACTACGTCGTAATATCGCCCTAATTCTCGCCATTAATTCATCTATATCAAATGGCTTACAAATGTAGTCATCAGCCCCTACGTCCAAGGCGTAAGTTTTTTCCTGACTACTATGACGGGCGGTAAGCATAAAAATGGGAGTATCATCACCATAGTAGCGAATGCGTTTACACAGACTGATACCGTCTAACTTTGGCAAACTCCAATCAAGAATGATTAAATCATAGTTGTAAGTAGAAACATATAGCCATCCTTGCTCCCCATCCATTACCGCATCAATAGTATAATTTTGCTCAATCAGGGTTTTTTCTAAAATATCAATGAGAATTTCATCATCATCAATTAGTAAGATTCTCATAAGTTGGTATATAAATTCACAGATGTTAGAACAAATTTTCTAGTGGTTTTTACGGATATATCAGTTATAATTTGAATGAGACAACATAAAAATGTACAGTTGAAATCATGTCTTATTTTAAGTTTCATGACTTGTCAAAAAAAACAGAAAGACTGCAAAAAGAGATTTCAGATTCAAAACCAGTCTGGGGTGAGAATGAAGAAGATGATAGTCAGCAATTGCATCAGGTTAAGAAAAAGTGGTTAAAGCAACAAAATCAAGAATTTCAGAAACTTAAACAGCAACAATCTCAAAATCGCAATATTAAAACTGTTGTCTTTACTTTAGTTAGTATAACATTAGTTGCGATCGCTCTTCCCTTTGTCCCCAAATTATGGCGAATAAGTGTCGAGAGTATAGCTGAGTTAATCCCAGAAAATACTCAAGCCGATGGCAAACCCAAACAAGGACGCTTCTTAGAAAAATTAAAGACGATGCAGGAGGAATATAAACAAAAAGAGAAAGTCCAACAGTTAGTTAACGCCTGTGAAAAAGATCCTCTCAAAACTCCTGCCGATTGTCAAAAAATTGCGGAAACTACCACAGCAGAAAATCAAAATTCCATCACCGGTGATACGGGGAATCAGGAAGGAGAAGAAAACACCATTGGAGATCAACTGGTGGATAGTTTAAATAGTATTGATCAGTATAATAAAGATTTGAAAAGGGCGATTGAGATGAGTGACTGATTATAGACATCTCCAACAATTCCTAAAAATTGGGTTATAACCCTTATTCTATCGTTGTGAAATGATAGTTTCTGGAGATGTCTTATTAACTGATGTTACGCAAAAAGATAATTAATTCTCCATGGGAGGTAGCAGGCGGTGCATTGAGCGTAGTCGAAATGTACCAGGTAGCAGGTTAAAAGCATCCATAACTATTTTCGTGGCTTAAGGACCACAATAATCGTATTTTTTGCACAATGGCTTTAAATTAATTCTTTTTCCTTAATCTTGGGCTTTATTCTTATGTGACACGGAGTAAACCTAAAACCTGATACCTAATAAAACTTAACAGATGAATGAGTGCGTAACGTCAGTTATTAATCTGAGTTCGATGAAAGAAATCTTGTTAATTTTAACTCCGAATCCCCAACTCAGGTAATTGTTAGTACAATAAGAATTATTACTTAACTATTGACGATCGCACCTTAATGACTTTAACATTACATAAACCTCAATCCCTTCACTCACCCACTATTACCACCTTAAAAAATAACTTAACCATTATCACCGAGCAAATACCAGTTTCGGCGGTGACATTAAATATTTGGTTTCAAATAGGATCAGCCATTGAACGTGATAATATTAATGGTATGGCTCACTTTTTAGAACACATGATCTTTAAAGGGAGTAAAAAACTAAAATTGGGGGAATTTGAACGTTTACTAGAGGCAAGAGGTGCAATGACAAATGCGGCCACATCTCAGGAATACACCCATTTTTACTTTACCAGTGCGCCCCAAGATTTTGCCGAGATCTTACCCCTACAATTAGATTTAGTTTGTAATCCTTCCTTACCGTTAGAGGAGTTTGAAAGGGAGAAAAAAGTCGTTTTAGAAGAAATCAGAAGATCCCATGATAACCCTCAACGACGAGTTTATGATCAAATGATCAATCTTTGTTTCCCTTATTTACCCTATCACCGTCCCATTTTGGGTACGGAGGAGGTAATAGAAGGATTAGAATTAGGACAAATGCAATCTTTTCATCAAACATGGTATCAACCTTCTGCCATGACGATTGTAGCAGTAGGAAATTTACCCGTAGAAGTATTAACAGAAAATATTATTGATAACCTTCCCTTTACATCTTCTCCATGGCAACCCTCTTTCCCTGATTATGAACCAGAATCCCTTTTTACAGACATTATCCGCCGAGAATATACTGACTCCAGTTTACAACAAGCCCGTTTAATGATTTTATGGCGTGTGCCGGGGTTAAATAAGATTGAGGATACATTAGCTTTAGATGTCTTAGCAGTGATTTTAGGTAGAGGGAAACTCTCTCGTTTATTCCGTGATTTGAGAGAAAATCGTCATCTTGTCACCCGCATTTCTGCTTCTAATACCACTTACAAAATTCAAGGCAGTTTTTATATCGCCGCCCAATTACCCCAAGAAAACATTGAAACAACCCAACGGGAAATTATCAAACATCTGCAAAAACTTCAAGCAGAAGGAGTCACCGAAGCAGAGTTAAATCGAGTCAAACAAAATGTTGCCAGTCAATTTATTTTTCAGAGTGAGAAACCATGCGATCGCACCAATTTATACGGTTATTATTACTCCCAATTAAAGACAATTAATCCCGCCTTAGAGTATAGTGAAAAAGTGAAGAATTTAACGGTAAAAGACATTCAAAAAGCTGCGATCAAATATTTATCCCTTGATGGCTATGGAGTCGTTATTGCTAAAAATTAGTTATGCCTCAAGGCACTTGGGAGCAAAGTAAATTACATTCATTGTTTGAATAATGGTTTCTGCTAATTGATTAATTAAAGGGTGTAAATAACTCGGAACTTTCCAAATCCTTTTATTCGTGACAAGTTCAGAGTATGATAAAAAACTGTCTATACTTAACTTTTATTGATAATGACGAATAAATATTCTATTATCCTACTGCCCGGTGATGGTATTGGTCCTGAGATTATGGCAGTCACCGTAGATGTTTTAAATCTAATCGCTCAACAATGTAATATTGAATTTTCTTTTCAAGAAGCATTAATCGGTGGTGCTGCCATAGATGCTACAGATTCCCCTTTACCGGCGGAAACCATTGAAAAATGTCGTCAAAGTGATGGGGTTTTATTAGCTGCGATCGGTGGTTACAAGTGGGATAATTTACCCAGAGAAAAGCGTCCTGAAACTGGTTTATTAGGCATTCGTGCCGCTTTAGGCTTGTTTGCTAATTTACGCCCTGCTACTATTTTACCTCAATTAATTGATGCTTCTAGTTTGAAAAAAGAAGTGGTGGAAGGTGTTGATATTATGGTAGTACGGGAGCTCACTGGGGGTATCTATTTTGGTGAACCGAAAGGCATTTTTACTTCGGAAACTGGCGAACAAAGAGGTGTTAATACTATGGCTTACACCGTCTCAGAAATCGATCGCATCGCTAAGGTAGCCTTTGAAACCGCTCAGAAACGTAGTGGCAGACTTTGTTCGGTGGATAAAGCCAATGTGTTAGATGTTTCTCAACTTTGGCGCGATCGCCTCAACACTATGGCTAGTCAATATCCCGATGTGGAGTTAACTAATATGTATGTGGATAATGCAGCGATGCAATTAGTCCGCAATCCGAAACAATTTGATACCATCGTCACCGGGAACTTATTTGGGGATATTCTTTCTGATGCGGCGGCTATGTTAACGGGTAGTATTGGTATGTTGCCATCTGCTAGTTTAGGGAGCGATCGCCCCGGATTGTTTGAGCCTGTACACGGTTCAGCACCAGATATTGCCGGAGAAGACAAAGCCAATCCTTTAGCTCAAGTTTTAAGTGCAGCAATGATGTTACGTTATGGCTTAAACGAACCGGAAGCGGCGAATAAAATCGAACAAGCAGTATTGAAAGTCTTAGATTTAGGTTATCGCACAGGAGATATTATGTCCGATGGTTGTCAAAAGGTTGGTTGTAAAGCAATGGGAGAAGCCTTGCTCAAAGTGTTACAATAGACATCTCCATAAATTATTTTTCCGAAGGCTCGTAGTAAGGTCTTTAGCCCTTAAAATGCCTATTATTGGAGAAGTCTAATGACAGAGAAATCATCTAACACTGGGAGCGAAGTAATGCACTACGGGAGTTCACGCAACTAAACCCATATCTTGGGATACCACCCCTTGATAAAAGTTGCGTAATTGAGCCGTAGCAGCACTCCAGCCCCATTTTTCCGCTTCTTTACGAGCATTTTCTCTTAATTGCTCTCTTTCTTCTCTCTGAGCTAATAATTTTTGAGTAGCTGCGACCGCGCCTTGAGGATCATCAGGTTCAAACAAATAACCGTTAACACCATCGGTGACAATATCGGGAATACCGCCTCGTCTTGCTGCCACTACAGGGCATCCTGCTGCCATTGCTTCGAGTAAGACTAAACCAAGGGTTTCGGTGGAAGAAGGGAAAATAAACGCATCCGCCGAAGCATAAGCCGAACCTAAATCCTGCCCGTGTAAATAGCCGACAAAATGGGTATTTGTATCTGCAAACAATGCCTCTAACTCCTCTCTAGCCGGCCCATTTCCGACGATCGCCAATCTTGCATTAGGGATGTTTTCTAATACAGGTTTAATTTTATCAATTTCCTTTTCAGCCGATACCCTTCCCACATATAATAATAATGGTGCGTCTGGATGACCTTGAGAGAGGCGATCGCGCATTTGAGTAGAAACTAAATCAGGGTGAAAAGAATCAGTATCTACGCCCCTTTGCCATAAATCCACCCTTTCAATACCATGACTTTCCAACTCATTCACCATCGCCGTGGAAGTGCAAAGATTTAATCTTGCCTGATTATGAGCTAATTTGAGCAATTCCCATAATAAACCTTCTAAAGCACCTAAATTATAGTGATGGAGATATTGGGGTAAATGGGTGTGATAGGAAGCCACTAAAGGAATATCGTATTTTTTAGCATAGAAAATTCCCCCCAATCCTAACACCGCAGGATTCACTACATGAACTAAATCAGGTTTAAATCTTCTTAAACTAAAACCAATGGAAGGATTAGGAATCGCCAATTTCAACTCAGGATACATAGGCAAGGGAATACCCTTAATACCGTTAATTTTCGCACCTTTATATTCTTTCAAACCACCTTCAGGAGAGAAAATCAACACCTCATCCCCTTGTTTCTGTAAATGTTCAACGGTGTGTTTGAGACGGGTGACAATTCCGTCAACTTTCGGTAAAAATGTTTCGGTAAATAGGGCAATACGCATAAATAGTTGTTTATAAATAATTAACAGTTAATTTGACTAATCAATATATCATCAAATCGATATATTAGGTTAAATTACTTATCAATTTTGGCGTTACCGAATTAGAGTATGATTTAGGGGGATAGGATGATGAGGGGAAGGGGTGATGAGGGGAAGAGGTGATGAGTTATTACTTAAAAACGAGATTCATACCTTAAATCAGCAATATCTCAATTTTTGGCGTTTTCATTCTCGAAATTTGACTTAACTCGAAACGATAACTGATAAGAAATCTGTCCATTTTTTCTGGTTAGAAAATCAATTATCATTAAAAACAAAGATATTTTTCAGCAAAATTGAGTTAAATTTATTTAACGATCTCTATTAGCAATGAAATTCATTTCATTGGGAGATTATAATAAATTACCAGAAAATAATCGAATGCCAAAACAAAGAAAAAAATCAGATTTTCCGAACAAAATATGCCCCGTATGTGGTTTATCTTTTACATGGCGGAAAAAATGGGCTAAATGTTGGGATGAGGTAAAATATTGTTCGGAAAAATGTCGTCGTGAGAAAAGCATTAAGAATTAAGAATCGTGTTTTTTGTTTCCCTGAGTTTTTGCCACAATTGTTGATAAATTTCTGGGGGAATTGTCACTTTCAAAGCTCTAGTTAAACGTTTTTTTCCCGCTTGACTTAGGCATTCTGGGTTTTGACAAATATAAGCCGATCGCCCCTCCCCTTCATCCAAAGTGATATTATGCTGGGGATGATTTCTCACCACCCGAAAAAAATTACTTTTATGGTCTATTTTGTGACAACTAATACAACGACGATAATCTTTAATCTTATTCAGCTTCTTCATTAAGATATTCTGACTTTTTCTTGATGTCAATTTTCCAACCCGTCAAACGAGCAGCTAAACGCACATTTTGACCATCTTTACCAATGGCGAGGCTAAAATGACTATCAGGAACAATCACCAAAGACTGTTTTTCTTCCGCATCGATCAATTCCACTCCGTCTATTCTCGCAGGACTCAAAGCATTGGCAATATAAGTAGCAGGATCGGGCGACCAACGAATCACATCAATTTTTTCTCCCTTCAACTCATTAACCACCGCCTGAATTCGAGAACCTCTTGCCCCAATACAAGATCCTACAGGATCAATATCCTTTTCTAAAGTATCCACCGCAATTTTTGTTCTAGCGGTAATATCAGGTTTATTGGGGTTTGCTTCCCTCGAAATTGCCACAATACGAATGATTCCTTCTTCAATTTCAGGTACTTCATTGGCAAATAAATAGACCACTAAACCAGCATCGGCACGGGATACAATTAACTGAGCCCCTCTTTGGATGCCTTCTCGTACTCTTTTTAAGTAAACCTTAAACGTGGCATTAGCACGGTAATTATCGCTACCGATTTGCTCTCCTCTCGGTAACTCTGCCTCTACTTCAGGTCTGCCGTAGGCACTTTGAACGGTCATGATTACAGATTGTCCCTCGAACCGTAATACTTTAGCGGAAAGCACAGTACCTTCTAATTCGTTAAATTCTTCTTGAATGATGGCTCTTTGTTGCTCTTTTAATTTTTGTTGCAGTACTTGCTTGGTTTGCATTGCCGCCATTCTACCGAAGTCTTTTTGTTCGGGAGTGACATCCACTAAAACCTCATTGCCTAATTGCACTTCATCATTAAATTCTTGTACTTCTAAGAGAGAAATTTGATGATCAGGCTCTTCAACGGATTCTGTCACCATTTTCAGAGCTAAAACTCTAAAACCTTCTTCTTCGAGATCTAATTCTACTCGGAAATTGTCAAAATATTCAGGGGGGAGAAGATGATGGGCTTTCTCTCCTAATTTAGAACGACGAAAACGCTCATAACCTTTAAAAAGAGCCTCTTTAAGAGCTTCTCCTACTAAATTTTTCGGTAAATTGTGACTTTGACTAATTTCATTAATCAGGGTTTGTAAACCGGGTAATTTAACGATACTCATATTTTTAATGTTGTAAGTTTGCTAATTGAATTAAGAAAAGAGGTTTCAGGTGTCAGGTGTCAGGTGTCAGGTATTTTTTAATCATTTTTCCCTGTCTCTCTCATTTTCCCATGGTTTTCATACTTCCTCCCCTCTCTACTCATAAGGGGGCGAGACGCTCCCACTCCGAACTCTAATCTGGGTTGTATAATTGAACGGATTTAACTATCTCTCTGGGAATTTTGCTAATTTTACCTTTACAATTGAGATAAACAAATTCTTCGTCTCTTCCTTGCAGAGTTCCTTCCCATTGGGTTTTTTGCTTAAATAGGGTGTCGGTTTCAACAATGACGGGAAAGCCTTTAAAACTGATAAATTCTCGATCGCTCTCTAAATTATTCCCAATACCGGGGCTAGAAATTTCTAAAACATAAGCCGAGGGAATGGTATTTTCCGCATCGAGAGTTTCTTCGAGTTGACGACTCATTTTCTCGCAGTCATCGAGACTGGTATCTCCTGCCATACCTTGAATATCGATTCTTAACACCGGGGGATTTTTGTTAGTTTGAAAGACGATATTGGCAATTTCCAGATGGAGATTGTGTGCGATCGGCTCTGCTAATTTTAAGATAGAAGGTATTAAAGGATGAGTCATAAGATAATATTTATGGGACTTGCATAAGATCAAACAACAATAAAAAAAGCGGGTTAACCCCACTCCCGTCATGGTTTTATTGCTCTTTTTACTGAATTTAACTGGTTTCTAGGGGCGATCGAAGGACTCCCCCTCTAGCTGTGGTGAGAAGTTGATTAGATTTTGCCCTTCCATAAATAAAGCAAAACCCCGATCGCAATCTCTTTTAGCCAAAGTTATCTGCTTATTTCGCTGAATTTATAAGCATTTTTAACAGTAGAGCTTATTCTAACATCCCATTATAACATGAAAAAAAAGTTTTTCAAGAGAAGAAATTAACGGGAAATCACGTTAAAATGACCTATAGGGAGTAAAACTGACTGATTGTACATCAGGAAATTAATAGACTTCTGGCAAAAATTATGATTTTTGAACGGTATTTCGGGCTTCTAGCCCGATGTCTGGAGATGTCTAATTAATCTCCCAATTTGTTGTCATCTTACCAACATCAGGAATGCCCATAGAAATTAGTGACTGGTGGCGTATAATTCTCCCCCCCGTAGCCGGAGGAGTCATTGGATATTTTACTAACGATTTAGCCATAAAAATGCTATTTCGTCCCTATAAACCTCGCTTTTTTTTCGGGAGAAGATTACCTTTTACGCCCGGATTAATTCCTCGTAATCAAGAAAGATTAGCCAAGAGAGTTTCCGATACGATCATGAGTTCTCTCCTAACTCCCGAAGAATTGCAAAAACTAGCAAAAAGACTCTTAGAAACCGATCGAGTTAAAGGGGCGATTTTGTGGTTATTAAAATTGGCATTACAACAAATAAAAGACGATAAAAAAGATAAAACAGCGAAAATTTTATCAGATATTTTAAGAGATTTATTCGGGGATTCTATTCCTAAACTTTTAAATACTTTAGCAAGAAGAGGGGATTTTTTAGAAACACAAATCAACCAAATATTTGATCGTATTTTGTTGGAATTTAGATTGACAGAAACCCAAGCAAGACAGCTATCAGACTGGCTTTTAAAAGTAGTTTTTTCCCCAGATTTATTAAGACAGGTTTTAATCAACTTTTTAACGGATAGAAATATCAATGTTATTGACGAAGGATTTAAAGAAAAAACTAGTGGCACTTATTGGGTTGTCGCCAATATTTTTGGTGTAAAAAATGCCCTCGGTCGCCTAAGAAGTTTCTGTTTAGACGACAGAGAAACGGCAAACACCAGAATTCAAGAATTGTTACTATCTTTGGAAGTACGCACCCGATTGAAAGAGTTTTTTCTCGATTTATCCTTACAAAATTTACCAGTAGCAACAGTGAAACAATTAAGAGAAACCATGAATAAAACTGTGAGAGATTATATTCAAGAAAAAGGGTCTGGATTACTTCATGAAATTAGTGACAATATAGATTGGGATAAAATTTCTATGTTAATAGTTAATCGTTTACAATCTTCTAGTGTGGTTAATAGTTCTTTAGAATTAATTAGTGAGGAATTAGCCTTAATTTTAGAGCGTTATTTAGAAGAAGATTTAGAAAAAATAGTCACCCAAGCTATTCCTATTTTATCCATTGATCAAGTTATCATAGATCGAGTGAATGCGACTAGTCCTGAACAATTAGAAATAGCAACTCAAAGTATTGTTAAAAGTGAGTTACAGGGCATTGTTAATTTAGGGGGAGTTTTAGGGGTTTTTATTGGTTTATTGCAAAGTTTAATATTATGGTTTAGTAGTTAGCACTAAGGGAGTCTTTCGCTCACATTGAAGATAAATTAGATTTAATGAAACAGCCCTGTTATTGTAGGGATTAAACATTGTTTAACCCTGAGTAGCCTTTTGTTATATGATTATTGAGAGTCAAATTTCAAGAAAAGATAGTAAAACAAAGATGAAAATAGTCGTCACGGGTGCAAGTGGTTTTTTGGGCAGACATCTACTCCCCCAACTCGAAGACAAATATCCCACCGCAGAAATTATCGGTTTATCCTCAAAAGACTATGATTTAATGAATCCTGTGGCGGTAGTGAAGATGTTTGAAGACTTACACCCAGAAATTTTGATACACCTCGCCGCCTATTCTGGGGGAATTGGTGCGAATCGTGCCTATCCTGCGGATTTTTACTATCGTAACACTCTATTGACTGCTTTAGTATTTGAACAGGCCGCTAAATTCAATGTCAAAAAAATGATTTATACTATGGGAGGATGTAGTTATCCTGCCACTGCAAAATCCCCTATTGATGAATCGCAAATGTGGGAAGGCTATCCTCAACCTGAAAGCGCAGGTTATTCTAGTGCGAAAAAAATGGGTATTGTCGCTTCTGAGTCCTATCGCATTCAATACGGCTTAAATTCGGTGGTATTAATTCCGGGTAATTTGTATGGAGAATATGATAATTTTCGCAATAATGAATCTCATGTTGTACCAGCTTTATTAAGACGTTTTTATGAGGCTAAATTAAATGATTTAGAAGAAGTTACAATGTGGGGAACTGGTACACCTAAACGGGATTTTGTTTATGCAGAAGATGTAGCAAAAGTTATTCCTTATTTCATTGAAAATTATGACTCTAGTGAGCCAATCAATATTTCTTCAGGTACAACTACCCCTATCAAAGAATTAGCAGAAACTATTAAAGAAGTAATAAAATTTGCAGGAAAACTTAGTTGGGATACCACTAAACCAGATGGGCAGATGGTGAAAATTTTTGACGTTTCTCGTCTTAATTCTTTGGGTTTATCCTGTGATACTCCTTTAAGAGAAGGTTTAGAAAAAACCTTTACTTGGTTAAGTAAAAATTATGCCGATAAAAGCGACAGAATTAGGCTTTAGAGTAAAATATAGCATTACTATATGAGTTGTAAGAATTTGATCCCCCCCAACCCCCCTTGAACAAAGGGGGAACTTATTTTCAGTTTCTCACGAATGATTTAGGATTGCTATACATTAGAGATCCCTTAAAACTATTTTTTAATAGGCACTTCTCCTCACTCGGAAATCACCTGAGTTCGGTATAAAATTTTAGGTGATGTAAAGGTATCGGGGGTCAGATTTCAGGTATTAGGTTCAAGAATTTATAAAAAATATATCTAAATCGATTTTATGATGTTCAATTCGGGATATTAAATATTTAATCTTCAGAAAAAAAACCGCCAAACCTGCTACATTTCGACTACGCTCAATGCACCGCCTGATGCCTGAAACCTGCCTTTATACTATATTCTTACATCGAACTGAGGTGAAATCCCTAATCCTTTAAACCAATCTGCCGTTATTTTTAAGCCTTCATCCACTGTGTAAGGTGGTTGCCAATTTAGGGTTTCTCTGATTTTACTACTATCCACCTGTAATGAACCCAAGAGGCGATCGCCCACTTCTCCTTTGCCTAGTAATTTTGTTCCTATTCTGATTACACTAGAAGGTATAGGCAATAATAGGGGAGTTTTATTCATAGCTTTACCAATACGTCTAATTAACTCAGGGGTTGACAAATCTTCGCCGTCACTGACGATAAAGGTTTGATTTTTGGCGTTAGGGTGATTAATACAGGGGATAATCGCATCCACTAAGTTACCCACATAAACGAGGCTGCGAGAGTTATTAACGCCCCCCAATGGTAGCGGTAAACCTTTGGCAACTAATTTTAATAACCTTTCCATATTCCCCGGATTATTTGCCCCATAAACGAGGGTAGGGCGTAAAATTGTGTAATTCATGCTACTGTTTTGACATAATTCTTCTAGGGCTTTTTCCGCTTTTAATTTACTTTTACCGTAGGGGGTGTCGGGATTACAAGGAGACGATTCGTTAATAATAGTATCGCTTAAAGTGGTGACAGCCCCGATCGAGCTTAGGAAAATGAAATGTTTTACTTCTGCCTCAATACATTGTTTGACGAGATTAATTGTACCTTCGGCGTTGACTCGATCGAACTGTGCTTCGGGATTAGTGACGGATTCTTGTAAAATATGAGCCCTTGCCGCCAGATGAATAACAACATCAATGTTTTCTAATGCAGTTTTCCATGGGGTACTATTATCTATTTCTCCTACCACAGTAGTTTTATGGTTAGAATTAGAGGTAGAGGGTTTACGGAGGGCGATCACTATTCTGTGGTTTTTTTGTTCTAATTCAGAAAGAAGATGATTGCCGATAAATCCTGTTGCCCCAGTTATAAGTATTGATTTAGACATATTTATTTTGCTCTTAGTTTTTCTTATTTTTGTTGTTGATAATTTTTTGGCGGCGGTGTAATCAAACATAATAAAGATAAAAGACACTTTTTCTTTTCATTGAGATCATAACTTAGAGTTTTATTGGAAACTTCAATTAACAAAAAAATATCTTGAGCAGAGGGATGTCTATTTTTATATAGCAATCAGGAATCATTTGTGAGAAATTTAAGCTAAGTTCTCTTTTTGCCCCTTTCTCCCTTTCCTCCCTTCCAAAACATAAGGGTTTTGATACTGAATCTCTTTTTATGCTTTAATAAAATTTTAACACTTTTATTAGCTGAAGAATGAACGGTTTTCTCAACCTAAATAAACCTCAACATTTCACTTCTCATGATTGTATTGCCAAGTTAAGGAAAATTTTAAATACTAAAAAAATTGGTCATGGTGGTACATTAGATCCATTAGCCATGGGGGTTTTACCCATTGCCGTGGGAAAAGCAACCCGCTTATTGCAGTTTTTACCCACAGAAAAAGCGTATAAAGCAACGGTTAAATTTGGGATTGTCACGGCTACTGACGATTTGGAAGGAGAAATAATTAAACAACAAGAAGTTAATGATATAAATTTAGAAACAATTAAGGGTATTTTACCTGAATTTATGGGAGAAATTGAGCAGATTCCCCCGGCTTATAGTGCTATTAAACAAGAGGGGAAAAAACTTTATGATTTAGCCCGAAAAGGAGCAGTTATAGATATTCCGAAAAGACAGGTAATTATTCATCAAATACAGGTTTTGAATTGGCGAAATGGTGATTATCCTGAGTTAGATTTATATATTATTTGTGGCGGTGGAACTTATGTAAGGGCGATCGCAAGAGATTTAGGAGATAAATTAGGCACTGGGGCAACTTTAGCTCATTTAGAAAGAATTCTTAGCGGTGGTATGAGATTAGAAAATAGTTTAACTTTTGAGGATATTATTCGGCAGAAAAAAGAGGGGCAACTGAATCTAATTAATTTAGATTTTCCCTTAAAACATTTAGCAAAACTATATCTCACTCAAGAGCAAAGTAACCGATGGTTATTAGGGCAAAAACTAGAAACAACAATGGTGAAAAATAGTCAATTTTACTGTACTTATAATCAAGAAAATAAATTTATAGGAATTAGTGAATTAAGAGAAAACCAAGAAATAACTATCAAACCGAAAATAGTTATTCATTCTTAAATTTTATCTAAAATAGAATTACAGTTATTGAGGAATAACACAACGAATACCGTGTTTTTTTCCCTGATAATCTCCTTGATAGCGAGGGATTAAATGAATATGAGTATGTTTAACTTTTTGCCCCCCCGCTTGATGAACATTAAAGCCAATATTAAAGCCATCTGGATGATATTTTTCTGCGATAATTTCCTGAACTCGGTTAACTATTTGCCAACAGTGACTTTGTAGAGAAAAAGGTAGCTCAAAATAACTTTCTTGATGATATTTAGGAATAATTAAACTATGCCCTTTTGTGAGAGGATAACCGTCTAAAATAGCATAAGCAAGAGTTGATTCTGTCAGTAGAGTTAATTTAGGATAGGGGTTACAAAAAATGCAACGGGGAGATTGATGCTTGATTTGATTAAAATGTTGATACTCATAGATTTCACAAGATTCATTAAGATGTATTGATTTAAAAGGTAATTTAACTAATCTTTGATAAGTATATTGTTCATGAATATAATGTTTTCTAAATCCTTCTTTTTTTATATCTCGTCTTACTGCAAAATAAGCATTTCCTTTCGGTTTTAACAGTTGAGATATGTCCATTATTATTTCTTCTTGATTTTCTAAAGATAGTACATTTAGGACATAAAAACAGATTATTGTCTCAAACTTTTCTTGAGGATATTGAGGAAAATAATAAGGATCATAACCAGTAATTTTATACCCTTTTTTTGATAATATTTCAACATCCTTCCCAAAACCACAACCAAAGTCAAGAATATTTCCTTTTAAGAGTTTTTTCCCGTGTAAATATCTTGCGGGAAATGACAATTTTTCCCTTTCAATAGCTGTGAGATGACTATATTTATTCTCCATCTATTTTTGACTAATTATTGAAAATGATTCAAACTTTTAACTCCTACCTATTCCCTACCTTGATTAAACAACTTAGATGAGTACCTACCTTAATAAAAGTTGGGGTGGCTTATTTCTTGCCATAACCTCTAAAAGTATGTATAATCAGAGTATAACAAAAAAGAAACTAATTCATAATTGCCATATAGCAATCCTAATAGGACTTACCCGCCAATAGACATCTCCAGAAATTATTTTTTACTGGCTCGTAGTAAGGGCTTAAGCCCT
>CAYPDC010000042.1:0-30580 GCA_964409355.1 uncultured Cyanobacterium sp. | reverse complement strand
CTGTTCAGAATCCCCCACTATAGCCCGTAGGGTTTAGTGGGGGAGTATGTCAATTCTATCATCTTTAAATTCTCTTTTTCCAGCGATAGAAAAACCTTGACATGGTGGACCACCTATCACTAAATCTATCGAACCATATTTTTCAATTACTGATTCAGTATTAACATTTCTTATATCTTCATGCAAAATACTAATACTAGGCTTGTTAAATTTTAGTGTTTCTAATGCTTTTTTATCATGATCAATTGCTAATTTTATGTCAAATTTATCAGTTAATTCAAAACCATAGCTAAGACCTCCACAGCCTGAGAATAAATCTACAACTGTGTATTTTTTGTGTTTTATTTGTTTTTGAATATTTATTTGCACAGATCTTAATCAATTGGGGCAATATCATTATATGTTAATTTTTGGTTAATATTGACTATATTGCATCTTAGCAAAAGGAGTAAAACAACGATGACACCAACCATCAACCCATAAAGCAGGAAACTTGAATCTTGCCTTACAATGAGGGCATTCCGATAAAAGTTTGAGTTGATGGCGATCGCACTTAACTTTTCCGTATAAGCAATTAATCCTGCGATGGCATTTACTAAAAAATTAACCGGGCTACGATGAGATCAATGAACTATTTGTGATATGTTTTGCCATTGATCATTTATTGTTTCAATTAAAGATCTTTCTTCTCAGCATTAATTTTTCCCATAGTTTTAATTACCGATCGATCAAATCTAAACCACAAATGACATTATCTCGGTTAGACAAATCCCCGATAATTCTTTGCAAAGGAGGAGGTAACTGCTTAATTAGAGTGGGAGTAACTAAAATCTTCTCCCTTTCCGCCCTTGCCGGTTCTTCCAAAACATCTATAATCTCCACTTGATATTTATTGTTCAATTCCTCACGACACAATCTTAACAAATTGGCGATCGCCCTTTGAGAATTAAGAGAATTACCTGTTATATATAACCTTAATAAATAGTTGCTCATGAGTTAAACATCATCCGAATCAGAATTAGAGAGAATAGTAAGATTACTTAAGCCGATATAATATTTTCGATAATAAGAAGTCAAATAACCCATTAATTCTAATAATCTTAACCGACCTTCATCAACATAGGCTTGAACTTTCGCTAATTTAACATTTTGACACTTTTCCTTTAGGGCTTTTGTATGTAAGTCAACTACATCCCTAGGACTAGCCTTAAAAAAGCCTAATTTTGCCGCTAATTGTCGTAATTCATCCGCTATGTCATAGTCCACCTTAAAAGCCCTTTCCTCTAAAGATAAATCCAATAATTCGCCGTATTTTGTCGTTAATTGCACAAAAACATCGGGAATACTATCTTTTAAAGCCGAAGAAGCAAACATTCTCGCGGTAATACTCGGTTGAATGGATTGAGCTAAATTTTCTAAACTAGCTAACTCCTCCTGTTGTTGTTTCTGTTGCTTTAAAGCCGACAAGCGCTCAATATACTGTTGACGTTCGATGGCCAATCGGATAGCATAAACCAAAGAATGACAATCTAAATCAGTCTTTCTTAAATAACCATTCGCCCCCATTTGAAACGCCCTAACAATTACCGCTTCATCTGAGGATTCTGTTTGTACAATCACAGGAATATCAGGGGCATTTTCCTTTAACTTTAACAAAGACTCAAAACCTTTACCATCAGGGAGAGTCAAATCTAAAACGATCGCATCAAAATCTTCATCATCAATAGTTTCTAAAGCCTGAGTTAAATTATTGGCATAAGACATGACAAAATCCCACCCTTGTGCTAGGAGAGAGTGACGGGCCGAAGACAAAAGACTTTCGATCAACAGAACATTATCAGGATTATCTTCAACTAACAAAATTTTATAAACATAATTGGACATTAATTCAATTAGGAGTTGGGAGTATGAAGCAATACGGCGTTATATACAAAAATAACTGAGAAGAATAGCCTAATTTGACCAACTACTCACCACCGTAGAATCTTTCTTAAAGCCACTAAAATTATCATAAACTATCCTACCTTCAAAATCATCATTTGTCACTTTTTCCTAACGAATCGAGACATCCTGATTCAGTCTTGCTACAGTAACAATTCGTTTTGCAAATTTTGGTTGAGGTAGAGTAATGAATGAGGGGAAGGGGAGATGAGGGGAAAGTATTTAGTTCATCGACTATTTTTAGTTTACCAAAAGGAGGTGATAGAAGTCCAGATGTGGCTTGGTTATCTTTGGATAAATGGGAAAATTTAAGCCAAAAAGAAAGGGAAGGAAGCCCCCGAATTTGTCCTCATTTTGTCATTTAATTGAGATCAAAAAGTGATAGATTAAAAGCATTACAGGAAAAAATGCAGGAGTATTTAGACTCAGGATTACAACTATTAAATGTAGGTTGGGTTGAGGCACGAAACCCAACATTATCACTCTATCTTTATCATAAAATTAGTTAAATAATGTGGCTCTTCTACAGTCAGTATAATAAAATAAATCTAAAAATCAAGCTAAAAATTATCAAAGATGAAAGTATAGGGTGCGATCGCATCTATTAAAAGTATTAGAAAATGGAAGTCATATAAAATAAGCGCTATTATAAATAAATAACAAATAAGCCTATATTTTATATTTACTTTAAAGCTACTCAGTGAGCTTTTGTAAGGTTACATAATTAAACAATACTTATCTCGTGTTAACTTCAGTAATCTGTTGAAATATGCGGAATGTGGGTTTAAATTCACGAAGTGGCACTGAGCGATCGTCGCTGCGCCTAATGATCCAGATAATGTTAAACTGATAAGCGAGGGTGTTTAATTTTCGGAGTACATTAGACATCTCCAAAAATCGGGCTAGAAGCTGGAAATACCGTTCAAAAATTATAATTTCTGGAGACGTCTATTGTAACAATGAAAAATCCTCTCGCCGACTTGGAAAAATATAGCCAAAATAACCCCCAAGAGGTTTTGATTATTCATGCTATTGATAATGGAGAAGAAATTGATGTTATGATTTTCAAAGGGTTTTCCAGTAATTTAACAGGCTTTACTGCTTTTGATCCTGATAGCCCTATTTTATCTCCAGATGGTATAATCGTAAGTTGCGATCGCATCTTAAGTCCTTATAATCCCGTCAATCCTCAATATATTGAAAAAAACATAACCCCCGAAAAAATAAATGTTATGCTAAATTTGTCTTAGGATTGGGACAAAAAATCGCAGTGGCAATCAAGGGCTTGGGCTAGTAACCCCATATATTTCCGATTATCGATAACATAAGAGCCAAATCGCTCTAAATGGGGATTTTGCATCTGGGCGTCAAATAAAACAAAATTTTGACGACGTAAATGTTGTACTAATTTTACCATTGCGACTTTAGAAGCCTCTGGTACAGAATAAAACATTGATTCTCCAATAAATGCTCCTCGAATGGCAATACCTAATATTCCCCCCGCTAATTTTCCCTCAAACCAAGTTTCAAAGCTATAAGCCCATCCTGCTTGATTCAATTCCATATAAATTGAAATTAATTCAGGAGAAATCCAAGTTGTTTCTCTTTGTGCACAACCAAGACAAACCCCCAAGAAATCTTGATTAATCGCCACAGAAAAGCGATTTTGGTTAATCACCCTCTGTAAGGATTTAGGGTAGCGAAATCTCTCGTCTAGGGGGATTAAAGCTCTTTGATTGCTAGAATACCATCCTAATTGTTGTTGATCATCCGCCATTAAAAAATTACCGTGGGCATATCCCTGAATGATAGAGGGAATATCGATCATCTGCTCAACCAAATGTTTATAATTTCTAAGAAGGAAACATCTACTAATATTTAATCATGTCTCAACCAATTCCACCTATTGTTTTACCCCCTGTAGAAAATCCAGAAAAAGAAGGCACTTGGTTAAAGCAATCTTTACATCAATGGTTAGATAGTGAATTTATCCCTGAGTTAGTGAATGAAACCATTGCTATCCGGGCTTCCCAGATTTTTGTCCGCCACCGTTTAGAGGGGGAAAATGATTTAGGCTCATTAGTGATTGCCATTGTAACAGAAATGCAGTCTTTTGACTTTCAGAAAAGTTTTTACAGTGAATTTGCCATCGCCAATGCTGTGAGTGATATTATTTTACAAAGTTTAGGGATTGATACTTGTTGCGGAAATAACAAATCAAGTTAAGTAGTCAGTAGCGAATACTTCATCTTTAAATCTGATATTATTCCATCGAACTGGGGTTGTTTTTGGGTTTAGGAATGGGAATCGATAAAATAAAACGATACCCTGATTCTACCGAACCTTTTAACGAGATATTACCTCCTTGTAAGTTAGCTAGATAAGTGCTGAAAGAAAGGCAGACTAAATCATAATTATAGTTAGTGAGATTGTTATTTTCCGGGCTTAAATTTTTCTGATCTGTAGATAAATTTAATCTTAATCCTTTACTGTTTAAGACTTCCTGATAAAGATTGACTTTTTCGAGGGAAATTCCCTCACCTAGCCAAGGATGATTCACTCGGCAAGTAACTCTCAGGTTTTCTCCTCGACGGGAGATGTGCAAATGGATTTCTCCTCCGCTTCTTGAACCCTCAATGATAGTATTAATAAGATAGTAAAGGGTTTTTTTAAATTTTCCTCGATCTAAATGCCAAACTTTTTCTCCCGGTTCGATCGATAATTCTAAACTATGTTCTCGATTTTGGGCACTAGATTCTAAACTTTGAATAACTTGTTGCCCTATATTTTCTAAGTCCACAGGACTGTATTCTAATATAACCTCACTTTTAACATTAGTCAATTTAGCGATTTCATCTACTAACACACTCATTTCTTGTCCACTATCATGGATAATTTGTAAATATTCTGTTTGTTTGTTATTGAGTTGTCCATAGATTCCCTGTTTTAAGACACTAGACATCCCAATAATCGAGGTGAGAGGAATAGATAATTTTTGTGTCAGTTGATTTAGTAGTTGAAAACTTAATTCCCTGATATATTGTTCGGAATTTGCCGTTGATTGAGTCTGGGTTACTGATGTTTCCTCCCCTGTGGGTTTCTGTATTTTTGGGATTGATTTTTTTTTGTTTTCTGATGTATTGACGGGGGTAATAATTTTTTTTCGTAAAATACTGCACTCGTATTCTGCTATGCCCCAACGGGCGGTGATCATGAGAAAATTAATATCTGCTTGAGTGAATTGACGAAACCGGGTGTCGAAAATTTCTAAACACCCAATACATTCTCCAGTATTGACTATTAGGGGTACACCTAGATAGGAAACAATGCCATATTTTTGACACAAAAGACTTTGACTAAAGAAAGAATCCGTAAAGGTGTTTTCGATGGATAAAAAATTAATGCTGTCGATAACATGGATGGCATAAGTCTCCTCTCGATCGATTTTTCTTGATTGTGCTAATTGATTCATTAAACCGAGATGAGATAAACCGTAAGCTGACTTGATCCTGTATTCTTTACTTGTTACAATCCCTAAACAACAGATGGGAAAATTGAGGCAATCAGCGACAGTTTGTGTTGCTTCATCAAATAAAGGAAATATTTTTTCTTTCTCTAAATCCAACGATGCGATCGCCTTTTGTCTTTTTGCTTCAATTTCTAAGGCTATGTTTTTTTGCCAAGGACAAAATAGAAATCTGCTCATCCGTTTTATTAGATCAACTATTTTTTCAGTATAATTCCTTCGGAACTTTTTAACTTGATTATTTTTTGCTTATGTTCAAATTAATCATCTCCCGAATACGGTAAATAGGACGGTTTTGGGATTCGTGATAGGTGCGCATCAACAACTCCCCTAATAAACCAAAGGAAAATAACTGCACTCCCGTTAAGATTAACAAGACACATAATATCAGTAAGGGGCGATCGCCGATACTTTGTCCTAAACCTAACTTAATGAAAGTGAGATAAACACCAATCAAAAAGCCTAAAATCATCGAGATTAAGCCAAAAAAGCCAAAAACGTGCATGGGACGGGTGAGGAATTTTTTGATAAAAAAGACAGTAAGTAAGTCCATAATTACCCGAAAAGTGCGTCCTAAACCATACTTACTTTTACCGAAGCGACGGGGATGATGATTAACAGGAATTTCGGTGATTTTTGCTCCTTCAATATAGGCTAAAGCCGGTAAAAAACGATGTAATTCTCCGTACAAATTCATATCGGCAATTAACTCTTGACGGTAGGCTTTAAGGGAACAACCGTAATCATGTAACTTGACTCCTGTAATTTTGCCAATAATTCCATTGGCGATTTTGGAGGGTAAAAGACGGGTTAAAGCATCATCTTGACGGTGTTTGCGCCATCCGCTTACCAAATCATAACCTTTTTCTAGTGTCTCTAACAGTAAAGGTATATCAGCAGGATCATTTTGTAAATCGCCATCAAGAGTAATGATCACTTTTCCCGTGGCATTTTCAAAACCTGCCGCCATGGCGGGAGTTTGCCCATAATTGCGTCTAAGTATAATGGCTTTGAGATAAGGATTATTAACTGCGATGTCTTTTAATACATTTGTAGATCCATCTTGAGAACCATCATCCACGCAGATAATTTCGTAGGTTAAATGGCTATCCTTAAGGCTTTGAGTAATGGAGTTAATGAGAAGAGGGATATTTTCCGCTTCGTTATAAATGGGTATGACTAATGATAAATCCATAGAGGAATGGGAGTTGCTGAATTAGGGGATGAATTAGGGTGATGAGGGGAAGGGGTGATGAGGGGAAGGGGTGATAAGGGGAAGGGGTGATAAGGGGAAGGGGTGATGAGGGGAAGGGGTGATGAGGGGAAGGGGTGATAAGGGGAAAGGGTGATGACTTATCACTTATTACTCATTAAATTACTGATGAATCGGGAAATACAAAAGGGGAAACCAACTACAGTTTAAAAGATAATTGGCATTACTACCAACGGCTAAACTTAAGATGCGATCGAACACATTTTCTTCTTTGTAATTCTCGGCAAAGACGATCGCGCTGATATTATTGTCAAAAGCCACTTTAAAAATTTCTTCTAAGGGATTACCCGTTTTCACCATTGTTTCCACTTTCACGGAGGAGGAAGCAAAACTTTCTTTTAGAGAAGCCAATGTTTTTTCTGCTTCTTGGATTTTATTCTTTGTCAAAATTTCACTGCGAGAAACCTCATCAACCACAGACACAAATAAACATTCTTCTAACATAAGATTTTCATTTTGTTGACTATAATAATCCGCAATTTTGTCAGCTATATAACGATGACGAGGTAAATCATTATAAGGCACTAACCAAAAACGGTTAAGATTGCGACATCGGAGGGCAAATTCATCATTGCGATATACCGACATCAATTGAGGGCGTAAAATCATCATCGGCACTTTCAGTTTACTTCTAATCTTAGCGGTAGTTGAACCGAAGAAAATTTGTTCTAAAGAAGTGCTAACCGGTGAACCAGTAATAACTAAGTCCACCTTATATTTTTTAATCGTTGCTAAAATATTATCTGAAGGATTGCCTGATAAAACCTCGATATGGACTTTCATGCCATCTGGTACATTATTTAAAGCAGGAGATAGTCTATTTTTCGCTTCCTCTACTTTGTCATGATCAACACGGGGTATTTCTCCCTCATTCCAAATATCAACACTATGTAAAAAAGTAATTTCTTTAAATCCTCCTTCCCCCAAAGCTGATACGGAATAAATCATTTTATCCAAGCCGTCGGTGAAATCGGTACATATTAAACCATGGTTAAACATAACTATTGCCTCTGTTTGTTACCTAGCTTTAATTATAATTTGAGATCGGTTCTAGGTGTACTTACAGACAATTGTTAGACAACGAAAATTCATAAATTACTGGTAATTGCTTGTACTGGACAAGTTGGAATACATTGCTCACACACTATACAGGTTTGCTGTCTAAATTCTAACTGATAAGTATTGGGATTAATGGTTAAAGATTCTGTGGGACAAACTCCCGTACATAAGCCACAATGAACACAGGTTTCTTCGTTAATGATAATTTCTCCTGTAGTCAGCGATACATCAATGTTGTTACTTTTCATCCAGTTGACGGCGGATTCGAGTTGATCAATATCTCCTGACAATTCTAAGACTAGCTTTCCCACTTGATTGGGGGCTACTTGCGCCCTGATAATATTAGCCGCAATATTAAATTCTTTTGCCAGTCGGTAGGTGACGGGCATTTGTACTACTGTGCGGGGAAAGGTGAGAGTTACTCTTTTCTTCATGAAGTTTATCTATGTACTTTAAAGTGAACTACTGTACATGAAAATCATAGAATTTATTTATTGCATAAGGCTTGATTATCGCCATTATCCGCCTGTGTGCGGTCGTTCTTATCTTATCACAGTTTCCCAGATTATTGTGGTAGGATAAAATTCTTAATTTATTGATCGAAACTTGTGCTGAATTGTGAATTTTATTTTATTTGCTATTTTTGTTTTTATTTTTAATCAGTTAGGGCATTTTATCTGTTTTTCCGTTATTACTAATTTTTTCCTTTTTCTCGGTAACTATTTGTCTTTATTTTCACTAATTATTCTCATTGGTTTCATCATCTGGTGTTTTAATGAGGTTTGATTCTCTTTTCCACTGACTAATTATTAATTGTTAACTTTTTTCTAATTACTAAACAATTCCGATTATCAGGGGTGCGATCGTAGCTTAAATTGTCGGCGATTTTTTGCAAAATTTCAATACCTCTCCCCCCAGTTGCTAATTCCTGTTGATGCTTCAGTCTTTCCTGTAAAGATTCTAATTGAAAAGGTTGTCCGTAATCCCACACTTGAATTGTAATTTCCTCTCGACTGAGGCTAATCTCTATCTCTATCAAAGTTTCAGGAGGTTTATTTTTATGAGCATGACGTACCGCATTGGTAAACCCCTCCGCTAAAGCTAACTGACATTGTAGCCAATCCTTTTCGCAAATCCATCCCTGTTTAACACTTTCAAACTGAGACAAAACATCTTTGAGATAGATTAAATCACTTTTAACTTTAAATGATATGTGATGAAAAACTTTCAATTTCCCTCTCATCCCCCACGATTTTTTATTCTTGTCCCAATCTAATTTAAACTACTATGAGATAAAGTTATTCTAACTTAAAATTATTCCCCCCTAATTGTTATGATCATTACAAATGAAACCAAGTATTATACTTGGAAAAAATATAAATGTGCTTATACAAGTTGTAATACCGAATCAGATTTTCCTTATGTCATGGTTTTAATTCACCCCATTGGAGTTGGATTATCAGGCATTTTTTGGCAACGTTTTCTCTCAAAACAAGCAGAATCAGAAGTCAAAATACCGATTTACAATCCAGATTTGCTAGGTTGTGGTCAAAGTGATTTAGTTCGTTTGGCTTATGATCCAAAAGACTGGGCTAATCAACTCAATCATTTTATCATTAATGTTGTCAAAAAACCAGTAATTTTGATTGTACAAGGAGCTTCTTTTCCCATTACCGTTTATATGGCGACAGGGGAAATGAAATGTGATTTGATTAAAGGTTTGGTGTTGTCTGGTCCTCCGGCTTGGAATATCATGATCAATGGTGGTAATTTGAGAGTTAGTGAAATTATTTGGAATCTATTTTTTGATAGTTTTATTGGTTCTTTGTTTTATCAATATGCCCGTCGTCGAGAGTTTATTAAATCCTTCTCCGTTAAAGAATTATTTGCAGAGGAAAAAGACGTAGATGATGAATGGTTAGATATGCTAGAAAAAGCGGCTATTAATCCTATGAATCGCTTTGCTGTTTTTTCTTTCTTAGCTGGTTTTTGGCGTAAAGATTACTCTAAATTAATGGCAAAATTAGAGCCTAAAACTTTACTGTTAATGGGAGAAAAAGCTACCAGTGTCAGTAAGGAAGGTTTTAAGGAAACTCCTGAGCAAAGAATAGAATTATACACTAAAAATATTCCTAATCTAACAGGCAAAATCATGAAAGGTAGAAATGTGTTACCATACGAATCAACGGAAGACTTTGTTAGAGAAACCATCAGTTTTTGTCAATCTTTTATTTGAATTAAAAATCTCTATTAGTAATGAAATTTATTTAGACATCCCCCCTAACGCTTTTAAATAAAGGGAAACTTAGTTTAAATTTCTCACAAATGATTTAGGACTGCTATAGTTTTTATTCATAAACCGCTTTGCAATAAATCTCCATTGCGCTAATAGATAACGCTCAATGAATTGAACTAACAACAGGTAATTTTATCTCGATTTTACAATAACCCTGATAAGTATAGAGATAACTTAATTCTTAATTTTTAATTCTCATGAAAATAGCCTATTTAATTAACCAATATCCTAAAGTTAGCCATAGTTTTATTCGCCGAGAGATTATCGCTTTAGAGTCTCAAGGAATAACGGTTAAACGATTTTCTGTTAGAAAATTATCTGATGAATTAGTTGATTCTCTCGATATTGAAGAATTACAAAAAACTCAATTTATCCTTGATGTTGGTATTTTTGGCTTATTGGTAAATTTGTTCAAAATAGCTTTATTTTTCCCTCTTAAATTCTTTCAGGCTTTGAGAGTGACAGTTAAAATAGGCTATAACTCCCATCGAGGTTTTTTGCTTAATTTAGCTTATTTGGCGGAGGGTTGTGTTTTGTCATTTTTGCTCAAACGAGAGGGAATAAGACACATCCACGCTCATTTCGGCACGAATTCGACGGCGGTTGCTATGCTCACAAGTATTTTAAGCGACTTCACTTATAGCTTTACCATTCATGGCCCTGAAGAATTTGATAAACCAGAGGCGATCGCACTTTCTGAGAAAATCAAGAGAGCTACTTTTGTGGTGGCAATTAGTAACTATGGTAAAAGTCAAGTTTACCGTTGGTGTAACTATCAAGATTGGCAGAAAATCCATATTATTCACTGCGGTTTAGATGAGAAGTTTATTCAAGCCGAAATTACTCCTATTCCTTCGGAAAATAAATTAGTCTGTGTTGGAAGATTATGCCCCCAAAAAGGACAATTATTGTTATTAGATGCCATCGCACTTTTAAAACAGAGGGGAATTAAATGCCAAGTTTCGCCGAAGGTTTACCTGTCGTGATTATGGAATCTTTAGCATTGGGAAGACCAGTAGTCAGCACTTATGTTGCAGGAATACCTGAATTAGTGGTTGAGGGTGAGTCTGGTTGGTTATGCTTTGCAGGGGATATTGAAAGTTTAACGGATAAATTAGAAAAGGCTTTGAGTTTATCTAATGAAGAGTTAAGGAAGATTGGTAAAATAGGTAAAGAAAAAGTTAAGCAAAATCACGATATACTTACAGAGACAAAAAAGTTGAAAAAATTATTTGAGGAAGTGCCAATATAGCAGTCAGGAATCTTATGTGAGAAATCATAACTGCATAAAAACACGCTCTACTGCATGACAATTCTGACACCTGACACCTGACACCTACCCTCACCAAATTCTTATGAATCATAAACGGCTGCTATATTATCTGCTCAATAATTAACACACTGTAAAAGAGCCTTATAAACAAATATTTTAAATAATAAAAAATGAGTTTTGTTAACAGCAAATATTTATTATCTGAACCTTTAGGTAGTTTAAAAATAGATAAAATTGAGGAAAAAATAAGTTACTCCCAGAAGAATATCAAATTATCTTTAGTTATTCCTACTTACAATGAATCTCAAAATATCCCCTATTTAATTGCTCAATTAACCGATTTATTAGAGACAAAAATCCCCCAACAATATGAATTAATTGTTGTAGATGACAATAGCCCCGATCGCACTTGGCAAATAGCATTAGATTTAATGGCGACTTATCCTACTTTAAAAGTTATGCGCCGTGTGGAAGAAAAGGGATTATCCACCGCCGTTATTCGAGGTTGGCAAGTGTCACAAGGAGAAGTCATTGGTGTCATTGATGCGGATTTACAACATCCCCCCGAAACCCTGCTGAATTTATGGGAAGAAATAGAAAAGGGTGCGGATTTAGCAGTGGGGAGTCGTCATGTGGAAGGAGGAGGGGTTAGCGATTGGAGTCTTACCCGTCGTTTTCTCTCTCGGGGGGCGCAAACTCTTGGTTTAATTATATTACCAGAAGTAATTGGGAGAGTATCTGATCCCATGAGTGGTTATTTTTTGGTGCGTCGTCGTTGTTTGTTAAATTGCACTCTGAGTCCTTTAGGTTATAAAATTCTTGTGGAGGTAATTGGTAGAGGAAAAGTGGGTTGGATTGCAGAGGTAGGTTATGTATTTCAGGAAAGACAAGAGGGAGAAAGCAAAGTTACAAAAAAACAATATATTGACTATATTCGTCATTTAATTCGTCTGCGTTTATCTTTATGGCAATTTGATCGCTTTTTGCGTTTTGGTATCGTGGGATTCAGTGGGGTTTTTGTGGATATGGCTTTTCTTTATCTGTTAAGCGATCCTTCTACATTAGCTTTACCCTTGACTCGCAGTAAAATTATAGCGGCAGAATTGGCGATTATCAATAACTTCCTCTGGAATGATATTTGGACTTTTAGGGATATTTCTCAGACTCAACGAGGTAAAAAACAAAAGTTGAAAAGATTTATTAAATTTAACCTCATTTGTTTAGTTGGTCTGATTCTCAATGTTTTATTATTAAACATATTCTTTAATCTCTTTGGTTTAAATCGTTATCTTGCTAACTTAGGTGCGATCGCACTTGTTACGGTTTGGAATTACTGGTTAAACTTGAAATTAAGTTGGCGAAGCACAGAAATAAACTGATTTCTAAGAATAAATATACTATCCATCGTATGTTCCCTACACTTTTTATTAAGAGCGATCGCCTACTATTCAGTCAGTGTTTGAAAATTAAGAGGTATGGAAAACTTAGGTATGGAGTTTGAATGGGATAGTCAAAAAAATATCAGGAATCAAGAAAAACATGGGATTAGATTTGAGGATGCAATCGAAGTATTTGATTATCCGATGTTAACAGAGATAGATGATAGATTTGATTATGGTGAGGTTAGGGTAATAGGGATTGGTAAAAAGGTGACAATTTATTTTACCGTTGTTTATACTGAAAGAGGAGAAAAGGTTAGGATTATATCTGCCCGTAGATCCAATAAAAAAGAGAGGTTAAAATATGACAATTATTACAGTTAAAAGAAGTGAAATCCCCCCTATGACTGAAGAAAGAATGAAAGAAATTGAGGCAATGTCAGATGAGGATATTGACTATTCAGATATACCAGAATTAACCGATGAATGGTTTAAGAAGGCTAAATTAGTTGACTATTCCAAAGGTGAAAGTTTTAAATCTTTAGCAAAAACAAAATAAATACCTTAAATCAGCAATATACCATAAATTCTAAATTCTACTCAGTGAATTAAAGTTGAGGCAAGGATAGGAATAATTAAGCCTTACTTCTATCCTCTTAGAGTTAATAATGCTATAAGGATCTTAACATGAGTACAGTAACAGATAATGAGTTAAAAGATTTAATTAACTCTAAATTTGAGCAAGTCGATCGTAAATTTGAGCTAGTTAATGAAAAAATAGACTCTCGTTTTGAGCAGGTAGATAACAAGTTAAATGATATGAGAGTAGAAATAGCCTCAATTAAGGGTAATCAAGAAGGTTTTAGCAAAAGACTTGATAATCTTGAGTTTACCAACAGAGGTATTTTTATAACCGTTGTCAGTGGGTTACTTTTAGCTACCCTAACTTTAATCGTTAAATTTTTAGCACCAACAATCGGTTAAATTTTCTCTAAGAGTCGGTAGCATTTTCTCTTTATTAATAAAGTACGGAGTCCGATAATGAGATATAAGGATTTTTACCTATAAATAGCTTTGTAACAAATATTCATTACGCTAATAGCTAAAGTCGGCTAAAGCGACTAATAAAAATTAATTTTTACCAAATGTTTAATATATCCCATCTTTTATATAATAAAATACTCAAAATAATTGATCTTTCACCAGAGAAAAAAATAACTTTTGCGGATTATATGAATTTGTGTTTATATGATCTTGAATATGGTTATTATAATTCTAAAAATATAGCCATTGGTGAAGGAGGAGATTTTTTTACATCCGCTTCTTTATCTTCTTATTTTGGGGAATTATTTGCCCTTCAACTAGAAGAATTATGGAGAGTTTTAGAAAGACCAAAACCTTTTCATTTAGTAGAATTTGGAGCAGGAGAAGGACAATTAGCAGTTAATATTCTTCAATATTTGTCTAACAATTTCTCAGATTTTTTCTCTTGTTTAGAATATATAATTATCGAAAAATCCTCAATCTTAAAAGATAAACAACAACGTATTATTCAAGAGAATTTAGGTAATTTTCAGCAAGTAAAATGGGATGAATGGGATAACATAGACGACAATTCTTTATTAGGATGTGTTTTTAGTAATGAATTAATTGACGCTTTTCCTGTTCATTTAATAGAATTTCATCAAGGTATTTTGCAGGAAATTTATTTAGTCAATCAAGATAATATTTTAACGGAAGTTTTAGGGGGTTTATCAACAACTGAAATAGCAGACTATTTTGATAGATTAAAGATAAATTTTGATGATAAATTTTATCCTAATAATTATCGCACAGAAGTTAACCTCAATGGCTTATATTGGCTGAAAACCGTAGCCGATAAACTCAAACAGGGTTATTTACTAACTATTGACTATGGTTATAGTGCTGATAAATATTATCATCCTCAAAGATTTAAGGGTACTTTAAAATGTTATTATCAACATCGTCACCATGATAATCCCTACATCAATATTGGTTGTCAAGATATTACCTCCCATGTCAATTTTACGGCATTAGAAGTTTATGGAGATTTATATAATTTGTCTAAGATTGGCTATATTCCTCAAGCATTATTTTTAATGAATTTAGGATTAGGCGATCGCATCTCTGAATTATCTAGTGGGAAAATACCTATTGGGGAAGTTATTGAGAGGAGAAACCAGCTGCATAATTTAATTAATCCTCAAGGATTGGGCAATTTTGGGGTATTGCTACAGGGTAAAAATTTAACATCCGAACAAATTAACTACCCTGTCAAGGGAATAAAGATAGAAACTTAATCTCGTTGATGGGAAGCAATGACTTTTCCTTCTGGAGATACTAATTCAATGTGTAAAGGCATTTGTCCGATCGCATGGGTAGAACAACTCAAACAGGGATCATAACAGCGTATTCCCGCCTCTACACGATTAAGCATTTCTTCGGGGATGTCATTGCCATGAATGTAATGTTTGGCTATCTGGGTGACGGTTTTATTCATAGCGAGGTTATTCTGCCCTGTGGCAATAATCAGGTTAACCTTTTTAATTAAGCCGTTTTCGTCCACTTGGTAATGATGGAATAATGTACCACGAGGGGCTTCGCTTACCCCAATACCTTCTAAAAAATTAATTCCAGCCTGCGATCGCACTCTAGGGGAAACTAGATCAGGATCATCCATCAAGATTCCTATTTGTTCTAAACAGGCGACAATCTCTAATAAACGAGCATAATGATAGAAGAAAGAGGAAGTGGCAACTCGCCCTCCTGCACGGTGACGAAATTCCTGTAACTCTTTATCCGCTTCAGGTGTACCGATGCGATCGCACCCATTTAAACGGGCAAGGGGACCGACTCTGTAAATACCGTCAGGGTAGCCCAATGGTTTATAATACGGAAATTTGAGATAAGACCAATTTTCCACGGCTTCTCCCAAATAATCTTGATAATCGTCTTCACTGAGTTTGTCAGCAACAATGTTTCCTTGACTATCCACAAAGCGAATATGACCTCCGTAGTGTTCCCAATTACCGTTATCCGCCACTAAACTCATAAAAAGAGAGTCAAATTTGCCAAATACGTCTGCTTCGGTGACTAATTGGCTATCTAAGAGCCTTTTAAGCAGATTTAAAGCTAATGCGGTGGTTTGCTTCGCTTCAGGGAGATTTTCAATAATCCACTGTCGGCCAGACTCAGAAAGGGGCGATCGTACTCCCCCCGGCACAGCCCATGCCGCATGGATTTTTCTTGCACCGAGTAATTCAATAATATTTTGTCCAAAACCCCGTAAACGAATACCAGCACGAGCCAAATCTGGATCAGCCGCCATTAAGCCGAAAACGTTACGGGTTGAGGGGTTGCTATCCCAACCGAGGAGAAAATCAGGGCTACTTAGATGGAAAAATGAAAGGGCGTGGGATTGGGTAATTTGTGCCAAATTCATCAAACGGCGGAGTTTTTCCGCACTAGGAAAAATTTTGACACCGAGAATTTTATCACCAGTTTTAGCAGAGGCGAGGAGATGACTGACAGGGCAAATGCCACAAATACGAGCGGTAATTCCAGCCATTTCAAACATGGGGCGACCTTCGCAGAATTTTTCAAAGCCCCGAAATTCTACCACATGAAAACGGGCATCATTTACTTCTCCTTGATCATCTAAATAAATAGAAATTTTAGCATGACCTTCGATGCGAGTAACAGGATCAATAATAACAGTTTTACTCATAATTTTTTACCTATATTTATACTTAAATATTAGATCGTTTTTAGGGATTAAATTAATTAAGTTTCCTAAAGCACGATTTACAGATTCACTGTCAGGAAAATAGTCTCTCAAATATTGTCTCAACGCTTTTACTGTTTTGCTTTTTCTATTCTACATCTTCATTTTTACTATAGCAATCAGGAATCATTTATGAGAAATTTCAACTAAATTCCCCCTTTATTTAAGGGGGGTTAGGGGGGATAGTATTCTCACAACTCATAACGGATTGCTATATTACCACCTCAGTTCGATATAACATTGTCGGTTAAGGTAGTAAATTCGTGAAAAGTATTGATAATTGACATAAACTGACATTAAATTAATTTTAAATAAATATTTTATGTCGAACTCAGGTACAGAAGTCTTGAGGGCGATCGCATCTGAGTAATGGAAGCTAGAGCATATAATAAAAACAGAGCTTAAAAGTAGAATAAAAAGCCATGACAGAAACAGAAATCAAAAATATCATTCAACAACAACTTCCTGAATTGATTAGCAAAGATCCCCTAATTCGGGATTTTATCTTGCGTACCGTTTCTGAATATTATTCTCCCAAACAGGAAACTGAGAGTAAATTCGATCGCACTTTAGCAGAATTACAACGAGATAGAGAAGAACAAGCCCGTAAATGGGATGAACAAAATAATTTCAATAAGCAACTTCTTGAGGAGATAAAAAGACTAGATAAAAAATTTGATAGTACCATTGGAGCTTTAGGTTCAAGATGGGGCTTATACTCGGAAGCCAGTTTTCGCAATGGACTTAAAGACATTTTAGAAGATTCCTTTGGAGTGGAAGTAATTAACGTTAATGAATTTGATGATGAAGGAGAAGTCTTTGGCAGACCTGATCAAGTGGAAATTGACGTGATTGTTAAAAATGGTCTTTTAATACTATGTGAAATCAAATCTTCCATGAGTAAATCTGATATATATATTTTCGATCGCAAAGTCGCCTTTTATGAAAAACGTCATCAAAGGAAGGTCGATCGTAAACTGGTAGTATGTCCTATGGTGCATGATCGAGCTAAACCTGTAGCAAAAAAATTGGGCATTGAATTATATAGTTATGCCGATCGTTTTGAATTAGCTTAATTGACAAGGCTAATAGCTAAAGCGATACACTGAGCGATAGTGGAAGTGTCGGCTAAAGCGACTAAGAAAAATTCAATTTTAGTTCGACTGTAAGGGGAGAATCGATAAGAGGTGCGTGCAGCGTAGCTGTGCCTTTGGCATCTTGGCATCGCACTTTAGGGAAGCCAGTTTTCATCGAGGATTTCTTCGAGAGATGCGATCGGACTTTCGGGGAAGCTATTGAGAGGAAGTTGAGATTTATCGCTGACAATTTCTCTACTATCTTGATAAGATTCTTCAAATATCTCTTGTAAATAACCTTTAAGACTAGGACTTGCTTTTAATTCTTTTTTTATTTGTTTACGAAAATTACGGATTTCTCCTTGCCAATGTCCTTTATTTCTTTCTTTTTCCGATTCCCAATAACCTAACTTTAAAAGATGTTCGATCAATCTCATTAATAAACTTTCTAGTTTTCTTTTGTCACTTCTACTCAACCCTAATACCTCCTCAATCAAATTCTCCCAATCAAGGGAATCCAAATCTCTATTTTCTAACTTTTTTACTGTATCCAATACCCAGAGATGATGGTCAGTATCGTATAAATTTGTTTGGTTTGTGATTAATTGAGCTATCATTACCACTACCTCCGATTATTTTGTCACCTTATATAATTAATTTGGCACTGTACATTAACCATAAACTCCAGTACAGACGTATCATGATACGTCTCTACGAACTCCGAACTCAGCCAACACCTAAACCCTAATTAGATTAGACGTTAGAAGCGTAAAAAGCGATCGCAATTACACCACCGACAAGAATCAAAGCTAAAACCGCCCAAATAACATAGTTACGTTTTTCTTTCCCCGTAGGAGGTTCAGCTTCGTAAACTTTAGGCTCATTAGCAAAATTGTTAAGTCTGCCACCGTCTTCTGTTGTATAGGGCATAATCAATAACCTCAAATAAAATTAATTGTGTTAGTGTGACGATATTCAATCACATATTCATTATCTGATCAAAATTGTCAAGAAAATCTTAAATTTTGCTACATTACTAATATCTTCACAGCTAAGTTCGGTGATCCCACAAAAAATTACCCTACCCTTATGATGATAAATCTGTCATCATATAATCAAGGCGCACAATCTCATTATTTTTGTTAACAAAATTAACATTATTCACAATGGTCAACAGTTTACATTGATTTGATGCTTTCTGGCAAAATTTTGTAAATAGTGAACTTTTGTAAAGGAGTTAACGTCTATATAGGAATAATATTCAGAAAATTAGTTTAAGTCATTCAGACTAGATTTTTATTTTAAGGTTGGAGAAGTCCTATCCTGAAAACAACATTGAGCTGAAAGTTAGGAGAGAATAAGCCCTATGTCCAATGCTAAAGTTACCGCAAATATTAATAGTATTGATAAGAGAAGAGTTAGTACAGTGGATATGGTGCGTACCTATCTACAAGAAATCGGCAAAGTTCCTCTTCTGAGTCATGAGCAAGAAATTGTTTTTGGCAAACAGGTGCAAAGTATGATGTCTCTCTATGATATTAAGGAGAATTTAGAGGAGAAATTACAAAGAGAAGCAACTTTGGAAGAATGGGCAGATACCGCAAATAAAACCCCTAATGAAGTAAAAAAAATTATTCATCAGGGAAAACGGGCAAAACAAAAAATGATTGAGGCTAATTTACGTCTTGTAGTTGCGATCGCCAAGAAGTATCAAAAACGTAACATGGAGTTTTTAGATCTGATTCAGGAGGGAAGTCTCGGTTTAGAAAGAGGTGTGGAGAAATTTGATCCCACTAAGGGCTTTAAATTCTCTACCTATGCTTACTGGTGGATTCGTCAGGCAATTACCCGTGCGATCGCACAACAGGCTAGAACCATTCGTCTTCCCATTCACATTACAGAAAAACTAAATAAAATCAAGAAAACCCAGCGAGAATTATCCCAAAAATTGGGTAGAAGTCCTAGCCCTAACGAAATTGCTGAAGCATTAGATTTAGAACCAGCACAGATTCGTGAGTATTTCAGTATTGCCCGTCAACCCATTTCTTTAGATGTGAAAGTAGGGGATAATCAGGATACGGAATTGTCTGAGTTATTAGAAGATGAAGGAGTATCCCCAGATAAATACATCACTCAAGAGCTAATGCGTCAAGACTTGCACAAACTATTAGGGGAATTGACTCCTCAACAACAGCAAGTAGTAAAACTCAGATTCGGTTTAGAAGACGGGAAAGAATTGTCTCTGGCTAAAATAGGACAGAGAATGAATATTAGCCGTGAAAGAGTGCGTCAATTGGAACAACAAGCACTAGCTCATCTTCGCAAAAAGAGAAGCAGTGTCAAAGAGTACATTCTCGCAATGTAGGTAATTTCAATTGGCTTAACAGACTTTACTGATAAAATTAGACAATGTCAGAGTTTTTCTGACATTTTTCGGTTTTTTCTGAATCTAATTTATCTGAGTTCGACATAAAATCTTAAGTGATGAAAGGTGTCAGGTATCAGGCGATGCACTGAGGGTAGCCGAAGTGTGTTAGGTGTTAGGTTAAAGAATTGATAAAAAACTTATGTTTATTGATTTTATTGTTTTTCAGCACCTTGATTGATTAATCAATCTTAAAAAAACCCAAAAGTTGTTTTAAATAAAATTTAGTAAAAAATACTCAGTTTTTAAGTAAAAATTGCCAAAAACGCCTACTTTTTTGTAAATATGGTATGTCTAAACCCTTGATTTTAATAGCTTTCTGATTTATTCAGCAAACCCTAATTTGCAATTTGTCACCGACGACATTTAATTTGGTGCCGTACCGAATCGGAGCGGCGGGATTTGAACCCACGACCCCCACTACCCCAAAGTGGTGCGCTACCAAGCTGCGCTACGCCCCGTTTAACACATTAGACTATTTTAAACGATAAAATGATAAATGTCAAGTTAAAATACTTGAAAGGACTGAACTGCTTGTAACAGATGAGGTATAACCTCCGCAGTCCAAGTCCCCTCACACCCCCTTCCCTGAGAAAGAATAATTCTCAAAGAAAAATTATCAGGAAAACCCTCTGCACCTAACCAGAGTAACTCACTCTCCACCTCACAAACAACACTTTCGTGATCCATTAGATGCTGACGAATTTCCGTGACAGCTTGATTAATTTCAGGGAAAAGACGGCAAAAGTCCTCCATCTCCGCAAGGGTTAATTCCATTGCCCAATCTTCTCCACCAAGTAAACCCTGATAGATTGTTTGAGTAGATTTCCAACCAATACGCCATCCCTTACCTTGTTTAATCAAGTCGTTTCACCCCTTGAAAATTAGAGATTAGGCCTCAACGGCTTCAGTTTCTTCAACAGTTTCTACTACCGCTTCTTCTTTAACAGGAGTAGGTAACTCAATGGGGGGCTCAGAAGCACTAGATTGAACTTCAGAAATATCTCTTTCCTCAAACTCAAAATCTTCATTGAATTTAATGGTGAGATAACGCAGTACATTTTCTCCTAAACGCATATCTCTTTCTACCAGAGCAACTTGAGAACCATCCCCCGTATAATGGGTTAGAATGTAAACACCATCTTGAAACTTGTTAATAGGATAGGCTAAACGGCGTTTCCCCCAAACTTGCATAGAGACTTTCTCAGCACCATTTTCTTTTAAGAATTCACGATATTTGCGCATTTGTCCGTTAACTTGCTCTTGAGTTAAATCAGGACGCAAGACGAACATCATTTCATAGGTATTAATCATTTTTTTGTTAGTTCTCCTTTTGGACTATAAAGGCTTCTTTTAATTAGAAGCAAGGTTTCACTTTTGTCTTTAATAATTTTATTGATACTTTTGGACAATAGTGCTTATATATTTATAGCAGAAAAGAATTTATTGCACAATCATTTATCATTATTTCATTCAATTTTTGATTATGGCACAACGTTATGTCAGGGTAAAAACCAATAAGGGACAAACCTATTATGGGCGATTACAACTTAACCGCACGGTAGAAGTGTTAGATGCACCTCCTTGGTTAAATGGAAAAGTCACAGATTTGATTTTACCTGAATCTGATTATCGCTTACTTCCTCCCTGCGCCCCTTCCAAAATTGTAGCAGTGGGGAAAAATTATTCTGCTCATGCAGAGGAAATGGGTTCTGATGTACCGAAAGAGCCGTTAATTTTTCTTAAGCCTCCTTCTGCTATTATTGCTCATGAACAAGCTGTTATTTATCCTAAACAGTCTCAACGAGTTGATTTTGAAGGGGAATTGGCATTGATAATTGGCGATCGCACCAAAAATTGTAATATAGAAGATGCAAAGGACAAAATTTGGGGCTATACCATTGCCAATGACATAACCGCCAGAGATTTGCAGAAAAAGGACGGACAATGGAGTAGAGCGAAGGGATTTGACACATTTTGTCCCCTAGGACCTTGGATTGTGCGAGAATTGACTTCTGGGGCAAGATTACAAACTTATCTCAATGAAGATGAAGAACGCCCGAAACAATCAGCATTATTATCAGACATGGTTTTCTCTCCAGAAGAATTGGTGGCTTATATTTCTCAAATCATGACATTATTACCGGGGGATGTGATTTTAACAGGTACTCCAGACGGAATTGCCCCGTTACAAGTCGGGGATAAAGTAACGGTAGAAATTGAAAGTATTGGTACATTGATTAATTTTATCGAAGCCAGTCCAACGGAGTGAGTGAGTGAATAGTTAATAGTGAATAGTTAATAGTTACTACCCTCACTCATTACTCATTCATTACCAAGGTACTTGAGAGTAAGCGGCTTCAGAGATAGTGGGCATTTCGGCATATTTACCTGAAGCGGATTGAAAAATACCATAGCCACAGGCTACCAGAGTACCTAAAAATACCGCATTTGCGATAGTTTCCGTGACTAAAGATGCCCCTAAACCACCTAAAATGAACCTAAAGACCAAGCTAACAAGAATCAGTAAAATATCGATTAAAATTGCCTGCATAGTGTTAAAGCGGATAAAATGACTGATACGAGCATTTCTCACCACTGCCGCAAATAAAACGATAAAAAGAATAAAACCGCCAAAGGGTATCTGATTGATCAAAATGAGAGGATAAAGGGGGATGAAAATTAATTGTAAAAAGGGAAATTGTCTAAATAAAAAACCGCCAAATTCTAGGGCATAGTAAAGAGGGAAAAGATAAACAAGGGATGCAAATAATCTATCTTTCCAGTCAGTGGATGAGGTGCGCCAATTCATAATTATATAAGATAAATGATTTTATTTTACCTGAAGGTTATTTATTAAGATCTTAACAAGAGGGGGAGATTAGGGAGAAAAGGGGATGGGTTGATTTTTGTTTCTAACATTCTAACTAATAGAAAAAATCTTTGTACATCTTCCTTGTCTCCTTGTCTCCTTGTCTCCTCCTCACCTAACGTTAAAAACCTGCCCTTGTGAGGTCGCTCCTCCCCTTGTATAATAATCTCTAGGCATCTGGTATAAATCGGGCTAGAAGCGCGAAATACGGTGCAAAAATTATAATTTTTACCAGATGTCTTTTGGGCAAAGTATCGTTAAATAATAATTATAAATAACTATTGAGTATAAAGATTATTCATGACCTCCATTAAAACATTACATCAACAGATTAAAAATAAAGAACGCTCTGCCGTTGAGATTACTCAAGAATATTTACAACGTATCGATGAATTAGAGCCAAAATTAAGGAGTTTTTTGTGTGTCACCTCAGATTTAGCCTTAGAAACAGCGAAACAAGTGGATGAAAAGGTCGCTAAGGGCGAAGAAATAGGAGTTTTAGCAGGTATTCCTATCGCTATTAAGGATAATTTGTCCACTAAGGGCATTCCTACTACTTGTGCCTCGAAAATTTTAGAAAACTTCATCCCTAGCTATGAGTCCACTGTTACTCAAAAATTAAGGGATCAAGGGGCAGTAATGGTTGGTAAAACTAATTTAGATGAGTTTGCCATGGGAAGTTCCACGGAAAACTCGGGCTATCAAGTCACCGCTAATCCTTGGGATATTGAAAGAGTGCCGGGGGGATCTTCTGGGGGTTCGGCGGCGGCGGTTTGTGCGGATGAGTGTGTTGTCTCCCTCGGCTCAGATACAGGCGGCTCAATTCGTCAACCTGCTTCTTTGTGTGGGGTAGTGGGGTTAAAACCTACTTATGGGCTTGTTTCTCGCTTCGGTTTAGTGGCTTATGCCTCATCTTTAGATCAAATTGGCCCTTTTGCTCATACAGTGGAAGATACGGCGATTCTATTAGGTGTGATCGCAGGTTATGACAGTAAAGACTCCACCAGTTTAAATGTAGAAATTCCCGACTATACTCAATCTTTCACTACGGATTTAAAAGGCTTAAAAGTAGGAGTAATCAAAGAAACTTACTCTGATGGTTTAGATAACATTGTCGCTGAAAAAGTCGATCGAGCAGTCAAAGAGTTAGAAAAACTAGGCACACAGGTTAAAGAAATTTCTTGCCCTCGTTTCCGCTACGGTTTGCCCATTTATTACATTATCGCCCCTTCGGAAGCTAGTGCGAACCTTGCCCGTTACGATGCGGTGAAATACGGCATTAGAGAGAAATCTGCGGATAACTTACTAGAAATGTACACCAAAACTAGGGCAAAGGGTTTCGGTGCAGAAGTGAAACGTCGCATTATGCTTGGTACTTATGCTCTATCGGCTGGTTATTATGATGCCTATTACCTCAAAGCCCAAAAAGTGAGAACTTTGATTAAACAAGACTTTGACAATGCTTTTCACGATGTAGATGTGCTAATTTGCCCCACTTCTCCTACTACGGCATTTAAAGCTGGAGAAAAAACCGATGATCCCCTTAGTATGTATTTATCGGATTTGATGACTATTCCTGTAAATTTGGCGGGTTTACCCGGTATGAGTCTTCCTTGCGGTTTTGATGAGAAAAATTTACCCATCGGGATGCAATTAATTGGCAACGTTTTGAGGGAAGATGTTTTATTTAAGGTGGGTTATGCTTATCAGCAAGTAACGGATTGGCATTGTCAGCATCCCAGTCTCTAGGTTAGGGAGTGGGGAGGGAGAGAGGCATTGTCAGCATGGGGAGACTATCTAACACCAGACATCTCCCTGTTATGGATTATATATTTTTTTTTTTTCCTTGTTCTCTCTCTCATCCAATAAATTTAAACGCACGACAGTTAATTAGAAATGACAAAATTGAAAATCGGTTTATTATTCGGTGGCAAATCGGGCGAACATCAAGTCTCCATTACCTCCGCAAGGGCGATCGCGATTGGGTTGTCTGAATCAGAAAATGCAGAAAAATACGATGTCATACCATTATATATCGACCAAGCAGGTAATTGGTGGGGTAAGGAAGTAGCAGAAAGTATTTTAAAAAGTGGTGAACCGAAACCAGTGGAAAGAGATACGAAGAAAAATTGGCATTTTCCCGAAGAATGTGGCGAAATCGAAGTTTTTTTCCCGATTTTACACGGTCCTAACGGTGAGGATGGCACAGTGCAAGGTTTACTCACTCTTATGGAAGTCCCCTTCGTAGGCGCAGGAGTTTTAGGTTCAGCCGTGGGGATGGATAAAATCGCCATGAAAAACGCTTTTGCCTGTGTCGGTTTACCCCAAGTTAAGTATATTGCCGTTAATCGCAGTGAAATCTTTTCTAGTCCTTGCATATTTCCAAAAGTGTGCGATCGCCTCGAAGCTGAATTAGGTTATCCTTGTTTTGTGAAACCTGCCAATTTAGGTTCATCTGTAGGTATTAGTAAAGCCAAAAATAGGGCAGAATTAGAAAAAGCCTTAGACGAAGCCGCTAATTTCGATCGTAGAGTAATAGTGGAAGCAGGAGTGAAAGCCAGAGAGGTAGAGTGTGCAGTGTTGGGTAATGATAACCCTAGTGCTTCTGTGGTGGGAGAAATCACCTATAACGCTGATTTTTATGATTATACCACCAAATATACCGATGGGAGGGCAAGTTTAATCATTCCTGCGGACATTCCCGACAATATCAGTGAAACTATCAAAGAAATGGCAATCAAAGCCTTTTTAGCGGTGGATTCGAGGGGATTAAGTAGAGTTGACTTTTTCTATATACCCGAAACAGGAGAAGTTTTGATCAACGAAATCAATACCTTACCCGGTTTTACTGCGTTGAGTATGTATCCTAAATTATGGGAAGCATCAGGCATTGGTTTTCCCCAATTGTTAGACAAATTAATCACCTTAGCGAATAAAAATTAACCATTAGACATCGATTTAATTCGGGCTAGAAGCCCGAACTACCAAAGAAAAATCTTAATTTTTACCAGATGTTTATTATCGCAGGACTTTAACATCTTGTAGATTTTTAGATGGGCGATCGCAGTAGGAGTGTCAAGACTCAAAATCATGACGCTCAATCAATTCATTAATTGCCGAGGCACATTGTGTGGTAATTGCTTCCAAATTTTCCTTTTTTCCAGAAGCAGGAGGGGGGATAACATCACCGATTTTGAGGAGAACTTTTACCGATTTGGGTATTTTTTGCCCTTTGATAACAATGCCCTGGGTTCCACATAAAGCAACAGGGAGTAAAGGTGCTTGGGCTTTTGCTGCAATCAGTGCCGCCCCTAATTTAGGATTGTGAATTTTGCCGTCTGGGGTGCGTGTGCCTTCAATAAAAATACCTGTTGCCCATCCTTCCTCTAATCGAGAAACTGCTTGACGTATAGCACGGCGATCGAATCCCTCTCGATTCACAGGATAAGCACCAAGACTGGTAATTAAATTGCCAAAAAAACCATCTGTAAATAACTCTTGTTTTGCCATATAAGAAACAGGGCGCGGGATACCAGCAGAAAGCAAGGGCGGATCATAAACACTAGCATGATTACTAACAATTATTAATTTGCCTTCTAGGGGTACTTTTTCTTTTCCTATCACCTTTCCCTGAAAATAAGTACCAAAAATAGGCTTTACCACAAAAAAGTTGATAAGGTGATAAACTGTTTTCTTAGTTTTGGCTATTTGATTTGTGTTTTGACTCTGACTCATTCTTTTGTGCTTAAAAATAAAGATATTGTTAAAATATTGAAAATTTGTTTATATTTACTGTTTAACGACTAAAATCTTATGCTAAAAAAGCGACATCTTCTTAATTGGGTTTCCATTCTCACTCTGGCTACTACCGGTTCTGTGTCTGCCCAGACCATCTTACCAGACCTGAACAACTTTGAGCCAATTCCTGAATCAGTTCCTTCTATTCGTACCACGGTAGAACCTCAATCAATTTTAATCCCTGTACTTCCCCCTGAACAATCTCAGCCAGTGGGAACTTGTAATGCTTTTCTTGCTCCCGCCATAGAGGAGGTGATTAAACGGTACGGCGGTGGTTGGGGTATTCTTGTACAAAAATTAGCCGATGGTGAAGTTATTTATAACTACAACGCCGATCGAGCCTTCATTCCCGCCTCTAACATGAAAATTTTAACCACTGCGGCGGCTTTACAAAGATTAGCCCCGACTACCAATATTAGCGCCAATAAATCCTTAAAAGAGTGGGTTGAGGTGACTAACTTGAGAAGTAACAACTACTATGCAGACACTTTACTTAAACGTGTTGGCGGTGGTGTAACAGCTAAACAGATTTTAAGTGAAATGGGTATCAATCCTAGTGGGTTTCACTTTGCCGATGGTTCGGGTTTATCTCGCCGTAATCTAGCTACTCCCAGAGTTTTAGTGGATACTTTAAGAGTGATGTATTATAGCCCCCAACGGGATTTATTTTTAGCCTCTTTACCCACTGCGGGAATGAGTGGTACTTTGCGCAATCGCATGAAGCAAACCCCTGTACAAGGAATTGTCCACGCTAAAACTGGTACTTTAACTGGGGTTCGGGCTTTGTCTGGTTATCTGGATCATCGAGAATATGGTACTGTAATTTTTAGTATCCTTGCAAATCATCCTAATCAATCTGGTACTGCTTTAGTGCGCGCGATCGATGAAATTGTCCTAATCTTGAATACAACTTCTAGTTGTCAGTAATAGGCAGTAGGGGTTGAATATATTCAACCCTTACGGTATGGGGAGTGGGGAGAAATGTTCTAACACCTGAAACCTGACATCTGACACCTGACACCTCTCAATTGTTCATTATTAATTGTTAATTGATATGAAGGTTTACGTTCTTTTATACAACATTGGTACAGATAATGAGGGTATCCATACCTTACAAATTGGCTATAAAGACATCGTCTTAATGTTTGAATCGGAAGATGATGCTACCCGTTATGCTTTACTCTTAGAAGCTCAGGATTTTTATAGTCCTACTATTGAAGCTATTGATAGCGAAGAAATAGAAGAATTTTGCATGGGGGCAGGATATGATTGGAAATTAGTGACAGAAGGGATGTTAGAAATTCCTCCAGAAAGAAATGTTGATGATACCGACTGGAAGGAAAACGCCGATTATCCTGACGAAGTGACTTCCGAAGCAGATATGTCGGCTTTTGAGTTAGAGCGAATTCGTCGTCAACTAGAAGGATTATTGTAGAAATTACCTGAGTTCGGAATTCGGAGTTCAATTCATTGAACGTTATCTATTAGCTTTGTCAATTTATTGCAAAGCGGTTTATGAGTCGAAACCTTTATCTCGCAATGAAATGAATTTCATTGCTAATAGTGATCGTTAAATAAATTTAACTCAATTTGAACACCACTGAAGATTTTATATCGAACTCAAGTGATCCTAAATGGGTTTTGGTGTGTCTAAATCTGGTTTAATAATTAATTGGTTAGAGTGCGTCAACTTATTTTGTTTTTGACGAAAAGGAGTAAATATAATCTTATTTTTCAAAACATTCAACAGGATTAAAATAGAGTTTATTTCATTGGGAACAATTTTAGTTTGCCATCGATTGGGACTACAAAATAAAAATTCTACTAAAGTGCGATATTCTGATAATTCTAGTTGTGTATATTCTATAACTATATCAATTTTTTGCTTACTAAAATTAACATCTTTTACTAATCCTTTTAAGGTTAAGTCTAACTCCTGAAAATATAATTGAATTTCTAAATCATGTTTGATTAATGGTAAAGAATAGTCATCAGCAATAATTATTTTACTTCCTTGTTCTGAGAGAGAATAACTAAAGCCATTTAATTGTACATTATTAATATTTAAAGTAACTTTAGTTTTGATGTCTAACCAAGGATAAGAACTTGTCTGGGGTTGATCTATAAAAGCCAATATCGCTAAAGATAAGAGGATTAAGTAATATAAATTCCAAAAAATACCTATTTCTAAACTACTATAAGCTAATCTTAATTCTACGATCAAACTATTCATTGATTCAGTATTAAATAACAAGTAAAAACAAATCGTAAGACTAGATATTGTTACAATTAAAGAATAAATTAATGGTAAGGCTAAATACCAACGAAAAATAGGTTTATCTGTATAAATCCCTTTTGGTGTGACTTTAAAACCCCCTGAAAAAGGTTTAACTAAGGTTTTAATAATGGACATTGAAACGGGAAATGCTAAGATTAAACTATAAATATCGGCGACTATTTTAGCTGTTGAATTATCACAAATTCGGTAAAAAATGGTAAATTGAAAAACTAATAAAGGTAAAAAATATGAGAGCCAATCATAAATATTTGCCACTAAAGGGGGAATCCTAAATATAAAAGCAATGGGAAAAACAACTATTGAAATTAAGAGGCTAATACTGGTAAACCAGTGAATAACTCCCGTGAAATAAATCATTCTCTGATGAAAATTTAAGCCTTTAATAGTTACGGGATTTGCAGAGACAAAAAAGCCCTCCATTGTGCCTTGCGCCCATCGCATTCTCTGACGAAATAATGCAGGTATATTTTCAGGCACTAATCCTGCACTTAGTCTTTCTGTTAAATAAATGACCTGATATTTTTTCGCTAATAAAAGAATGGTGGTAAAATAGTCTTCCGCTACTGAGTCAGTGTAAAAACCGTTGACTTCATCTAGGGCGGATCTTCTAACCATAAAAGAGCTACCATAGCACATGACGCTGTTATAATAGTCTCGCATGGGTTGATTGAGTCGAGAGGAGCATTCTTCCGTGGGATGCCCTAAAATGTTTTCTACACCTAAGTTTCGGGCAACAGTGTCTTGATTATAATAGTGTTGATGAGTTTGTAATAAGCCTAATTCTGGTTTTTGGAAAAATCCTACTGTGCGAGGGAGAAAGTTTTTACAGGGTACAAAATCTGCATCAAATACCGCTACTAAGTCTCCATCTGTTAATTTAAGGGCGTGATTGAGATTTCCTGCTTTGGCGTGTTGATGTTCTTTTCGGGCGATATAATTACATCCTAATTGAGTGGCTAATTCTTCTACTTCTTTCCTTTCGCCGTCGTCTAAAAGATATACTTGTTTGTAGGGATATTCTATGGCTTGACAACCAATAATCGTACGTCTTAAGATTGCGATCGACTCGTTGTAGGTAGGGATTAAAATATCAACAGTGGGAGTATATTGATTGGCTTTGACGGTGGCTTCGAAAAAGTCTGCTTCTCGATGACGATAATTTCTTTTAATACCTAAAAATAATTCAAAATGGGGAACAATTAAGCTAACAAATTCTAAAATAAAAATGAATAAACTAATTATTATTGTTAAATTTGTCGTTAAGTTGAGAGTATAAAAACCTCTCCATAAAAGATAGCGAATAGTTAAGAAAAAGAATATTGAGACTAAAATTGCTCTCCCCCAAGAGGATTGTTTCGGAAAACTTTTAAGGATAATCAATCCCAAAATAAATACAGTTATTGTCGGTGTTAAAAATGACAAATAATTCATAGTTTTCTGCTCAATAATAGTTGAATTTTCGTATATTACTTGGTAAGTGATTTGAAATCCGAATTTTCCTTATTGACACTCACACCGTTAAATCAAAGATTGTAACGGGTGATTCTTACCTCAAGGA
>CAYPDC010000041.1:6378-31203 GCA_964409355.1 uncultured Cyanobacterium sp. | reverse complement strand
TGAATCTTGGCAAGTTTGATTCTGCCTTACCCCTAACTATTGAGTGGATACATAAGTAATAGGTCTAAATAAGGTAATTAACTTAGTTTTTTGCTATGGGAAATAATGAAATTAATATTCAACAAAGAACTGAAGATTTTTCTATTCGTGTTATAAAAGCGTATTGTCAATTAAACAAAAGAAATTTTGATGATGCAGGTAAAATACTATCTAAACAATTTTTGAGAAGTGGCACAAGTATTGGAGCAAATTGTGCTGAAGCAGTTTATGCACAGTCCAGAAATGATTTTATTTCTAAATATTCGATTGCTTTAAAAGAAGCCTCAGAAACTTTATTTTGGATTAAAATAATGGTAAAATCTCAACTTGTTACTGAGGAAAAATTCTCTCAAATGCAAGAAGAAATTATTGTAATAATAAAAATATTAACTTCTATCATTAAGAAACTAAAATCTGAATAAACCCATTACTCATTACCCATTACCTATTACCTATTACTCATTACCTAAAGTATGTTTGATAATATTTGTAAGTTTTTAGCTGAGAATTTCCGAGATGATTTGGTGAGGTGGTTATTAGGAAATCCTGTTAAATTAACTGAATTGAAGCCAACGGAGTTATCTAATGAACCAATTAGGGCGGATTCTTTGATTTTATTACAGTCTGAGGATTTGGTTTTACATACGGAATTTCAAACAGATGCCGATGAAACTATGCCCTTTAGAATGTTAGATTATCGGGTGAGGGTTTATCGCCGTTATCCTCAAAAGGAAATGCGTCAAGTGGTGATTTATTTACGCCCCACTAATTCTGATTTAGTGCAACAAAATAGTTTTCGTTTGAATAAAACTTATCATGAATTTGAGGTAATTCGTCTCTGGGAAATGCCTACAGAGGAGTTTTTACAGTATCAGGGTTTGTTACCTTTTGCGGTGCTAACTCAAACGAATGAGCCTAAAATAGTATTAAGTAGAGTCGCTCAAGCTATTGAGGAGATTACCGATAGAAATGTTAAAAGTAATCTAACGGCGGCGAGTGCGATTTTAGCTAACTTAGTTGTTTCAGAGGACATTATTAAAGGTATTTGAAGGAGCGATATTATGCAAGAATCAGCTATTTATCAAGAAATTTATCACGCTGGTGAATTAAAAGGTGAATTAAAAGGTGAGTTAAAAGGCGAATTAAAAGGCAAACTAAAAGGTAAACAAGAAGAAAAGGAAAGAGTAGCTTTAAGTTTGCTTCGTCAAGGAATTAGCTTTGAGGTAATAGCTAATGCTACTGAATTGCCTTTAGAGACTATTGAACTTTTGAATCAAATAGTTAATAAAAATAACAATTAAGAGAGCGATATTATGCAAGAATCAGCTAGTTAATAAAAATAACAATTAATTTGAGGTTTTTTAAGATGAACAAAGTAATTAATATTCCTGTAGATTCAGAAACAATGATCGCTTTTAATCATCTTTCTTTAGAGGAAAGAAATAAATTACAAACTTTCTTAGTTTTTCAATTACAAAATGCTTTAAAATCAAAACAATCTTTGTTAGAAATTATGGACGAAATTAGTGAGGAAGCTAAAGCCAAAGGGTTGACACCAGAAATTCTCGAATCATTGATTTATTCTTGATTTAGTTGAGTCATATTAGATAAGTTAAATAATTTTTATTGAGGTATTTTAATGGAGTGGAATTTTACTGAATTAAAAAATGTTGTAGATATTCGTTCAGGTTCAATAAATCCATCTAATTATCCAAATGAAAAATTTGAGGTTTATTCAATTCCAGCTTGTGATTTAGGCTCACCAGAAATTTTGTTAGGAAGTGATATAAAAAGTAATAAATCAGTTGTAAAACCTAATGACATTTTATTTTCTAAATTGAATCCTAGAATTCCCAGAGTTTTTATAGTTAATGATAATTCTGGATTAAGACAAATTTCTTCAACAGAGTTTTGGGCTTTATCTATTAATCCAAAAGTAATAAACAAGTATTTTCTTCGTTATTTATTACTTTATCCTTCTTTCCGAGAAAGATTTGTAACTAATACAGAAGCCGCTACTAAAAGCAGAAGTAGGTTAAAACCCTTTCAATTACTGAGTCAACAAATTCCCCTTCCTCCAATATCGGAACAGCGTCGTATAGTGGAAATATTAGATCAAGCTGATGCTTTACGGAAACAACGCATCCATGCAAATAAGGTGTGCGATCGTATCTTACCCGCCCTTTTCCTCAAAATGTTTGGTAATCCTGCCACTAACCCAATGGGTTGGGATGTTGTTTATGTTAAAGATTTATTTGCGAAAAAACGTTCTGGAGTAAAATGTGGTCCTTTTGGTAGTGCATTAAAAAGAGATGAATATGTAGATACTGGTATTCCTGTTTGGGGAATTGATAATGTCAAAAATAATGAATTTATTGAGTCTGGATCATTATTTATTACAGAAGATAAGTATAAAGAACTTACTAATTATTCAGTAGAATCAGGAGACATATTAATTTCTCGTGCGGGTACGGTTGGACGTATGTGTGTAGCTAAACCTCAGCAACACCCTTCTATTATTGGCACTAATTTAATTCGTTTAAGTTTAGATAAAAATAAAATTATTCCTGACTATTTTTCTTGTTTATGTTCCTACTTTTCCGAAAATATAAATCAATTAAGAGCTAGTTCTGATAAAAATTCATATTCTTTTATGAATACTAATAGTATAAAATCATTACAAATTCCCTTGCCACCAATTGATTTACAAAAAAAATATTATAATTTCTTATCAACAGTAGTAACAATTAAAAATCAAAGTAGTAATAGTGAAAATAAATTAGAAAAACTATTTAATATTCTTCTACATCGTGCATTTTCAGGCGAATTAACAGCAAAATGGAGAGAAGGACATTTAAAAGAATTATTAGCACAGATGGAGCATCAAAATAATGCCTTAAACCAACAAACCGAGTTATTTTAAACAATGAATAATAATCTTGATAACTTTCAGAATTTAGTATATGAATTTCAAAATATTTTACAAAATCCAGATAACTTTGATTTACAGCAAAAAGTTAATCAAATAAAAAAGATGTTAACTGAATTAACCCAATTAGAAAACAAAGCTCTAACTTATCAAAATATTGATGATAGTTTTTCTGCTCAAGAATTATCAGAAACAATTACCACAGACATTGAACAACTAAAAAGAGAATTAGAAAGAGCAAAAAAAGATAAATGGACACAATTTGAACGTCAAATATTTGCGGAATATACAGAAGAAGAAATAAAAGAAATTCAGGAATTAATGACATTATGGAGTGCGGGTACATATTCATCCGTAGCCGAAAGTATAATAGATCATACCTATAGAAAAGATTATGAAGATAATTATCTCGAATATTTGCGAGACTCCGCTAAATTTGATAAAACAAAAGCAAGAAGAATTCCGCCTGTTGGTTTTCGTGATGATGATACTGTTAGATGGGAAAATTTGCAAACAGGAGAATATTTGATTCAAGATAATTTAGGCAAAATTCGCACTTACGGTAGTAATTAAATCCATTGATAAAAAGAGGTATATTATGAATAAATTAGAAAAAGAATTATTTGAACGTCAGAGATTTACAGAACTTAAAAAACGTTTATTCACTTTAGAAAAAGAAATAAAAAAAGAACGTCATCAACTATGGTTAAAAGAAAAAGAATCTCTTAAACAAGAGACAGTTTGGGATAGATTAGAATTATTATCAACAGATATATTAGGTTATGTTAGTCAAATAGCTTCCAGAGGTTATACAATTCAATCAGTGGATGAAGTTATTAGACATTTACATAAACTCAATATTTTTGAGATAGATTGCATCATGGATTGGTACAATGCAGAAGGAGATAACTACCCCAAAATTAAACAATATTTTGAATTATTAGATTATGTGAGGCTTTTAACTTTAGAATATGTAGAGCAATTTATTTTATTAAAAGCTAGTTAAATAAATATGATTTTTAATAGTTATTATAGTTTTAGCAATTACAGATTTATACCAAAAACTAAAAATTTAAGATTTCTCGCTATGACTCAGAATAACATTTTTTCTTGTGAGTGAGTAAGTGCTGAGATTGATAAAAATTAAATAAATTCTTAATCATTTTTAAATTAATTAACCTGTTAAAAAATTAAATTATTCTTCAAATCTAACTCCTAAAACCTAAAATCTAATCTCTCAAACCTAACAAAAAAATGGCAAAAAAAATATTACTTTTAACGGTAGCAAATTATATTGAAGCAATACAGGAAACAATTATCAAATTAAAACCTGACTTAGTTATCTTTTTTTGCTCTGAAAATTACCGAGAAAAAGTAATTAAAGAATGGTTTAGTCAAAAAGTATGCCCTTATGAATTAACAGTTATCCAGCACCCTGACAACTTAAATGAATGTTATCAACTTGTTTCCGACACTATAAAAACTGTTAAAAAAAATTATCCTGATAGTGAAATTATTGCAGATTATACAGGAGGCACAAAAACCATGTCATTAGGTTTAGCATTAGCTTCCTTAGAATCAGGGATTACTTTACAAGTGAATAGCGTTGTTTCCCTCTCGACAGTAATTCACCCTTCCTTACAATTACCCTTTTTAGAGAATATTCACAAAACCTTACCGATAAAAGCAACGGGTAACGCTATCAAAACTTATACCATCGGTAATTTTAAAGCCTTCTCCCATAATCAAAATATACCCCTTCGCCCTTTAACATTGATATTTGGGGCAAATAGTTCAGGAAAATCGAGTATTCTTCATAGTTTATTACTTGCCCATCATGCCATTAACAATAAAGGAGAGTTAGACGTATATCGCACCGAAGCAGGGGGAGATTCGGTAGATTTAGGAGGTTTTAGTCAGTATGTCCATCGCCGAGATAACAGTAAACTGGTAGAGTGGCAAATGGAAATTAACCCCCAACATCTTAACCTAGTTGAATTAGGGTTAAATGATTTATTAGGGGAAGCTAAAAGTATAACTGTAAATATTGGTATCGGTAGAGGTACATCAGGGGATGAAAAAATTAAATTAAGGTCATTTTCCCTCTCAATAGATGAAAAAACCTTGTTAACTATGTCATCTCGTCCTCAAAATAAGTTACAGTTAGACAGACTTGATTATACTCACCTGCTTGTTAAGAAAATCATTGATGCTGTTATTCAAACTCAATCTTTTAAATTAGAAATTACTGCACAGGATAAGCAAAAAATAGAGACTGTAATCAATGAACTTGTACCCAGAATTACGGCTCAAACTTCTCATTTATTTCCTGATAAGATTATTGTTGAGCAAGAAAATAAGACAAAAGATTTTACTAAGAAAATTACTGATTTAGATCTGATTTCAGCAATTCAATTAACTTTACCCCGACAGCTAGAAAATATTTTAAGGGCAGTTTCTAACACTATTGAAACGGATTTGGGTAAATTTCGCTATTTAGGACCTTTTCGCACCTATCCTCCCCGTCATTTCGCCTTTTCTCATCAGCAAGATAGTAATTGGTATGCAGGAGGTGGTTATGCTTGGGATATTTTACTCAATAATGAAAAAGTTAGGGAAAAGGTTAATAAGTGGTTAGGGGATAGTAAGAGAATGAATGCACCTTATGAGTTAGTAGTGCGTGGTTTATTGCCAGATTGGTTATTATCAAGAGAAATTTATCCTCGTATCGATCGTATTTTACAGGATTTAACTACCCGTTTAATTGCTCATGGTGCAAGTTGGGGGGATGAAATTCAAGGGGAGATAGAAAGAATGATGGCGGATTTTTCTGCTTTTGGTATCGGTGAAAATGACGATGATTCAGTTTTACCAGAAGTTGAACAATTAGTTTCAATTTATTTTGAGGATACAGAAACTATTGCAGAGGAATGGATTAAACAAATCAAAGAAAAGGGCGATCGTATTTCTGATTTAATTTTAATTGATAAACGTAGCAAAACTCCCGTATCTCATCGAGACGTAGGAATAGGGGTTAGTCAAGTTATACCCGTGTTAGTTTCCTGTTATGGGCTATCAGATGCTTTAATAGCCATAGAACAACCTGAAATTCATTTACATCCCAAATTACAAGCGGAATTAGGCTCAGTATTAGCGGAAAGTATTAAACCTCCTTACAATAACCGATTTATCCTCGAAACTCATAGCGAACATATAATGTTAAGAATCCAAAAATTAATTAGAGAAGGAGACTTAAAACCTGAACAAGTATCAGTGGTATATGTTGATTGTGATCAAAATGGCTCAACTTGTTTACAATTAAGATTAGATGAAGAAGGCGATTTTATTGATGAATGGCCAGAAGGCTTTTTTGAAGAAGATTTTAACGAAATTTTTTAATTATTATTAATATGCTTTTCCCCACTATTTTTTCTCCCACCATTTTCTCTGATATACCAGAAGATGAACAAGCTCGAAAAGCTGTTTGTAGTAATACAATTAATTTATTACAAGATTTAGCCGAAAATTGTTTAATTTTAGTGGATAGTGATAAATATATTTCCCAAAAGTTAATTGAAAATTTGAATAAATTTCCCGTAAAATACAGAATAGATGCAAAAAAAATTATTAAGTTTCTTCGCACTAATAACCGCTTAATTCTTATAGATAAAGAAAGTTATAATTTACCCTCTCATTGTCAAGAATTATCTTGTCAGCATTCCCTTGGCATTGCTTCTAAAATTTATCCTCCTGCTATTTTTATGACAGAAAATTGCTGTGAATGTATAAAAAAACAAGACTTAAATATTAAGAAACAAGTTATAGATACTTGTGATTATCCTCTGTCAAATTTTTCTAGTTTACGTTCAGGACATAGAAACATTACTTTGACTAACGGAGAGTGGAATCAAGAACAATTTGAAGACAAAATTTTAATTCCTATCCTTAAATATGCTAAACATATAAAAATATTTGACAGGATGATTGGTAGAGCGATTAATTATTCTTATAATCATAAAAAATTTCCCCATAATTATGAACAAACAATTATTTGGATTCTTGATTTATTTAATCAGTATTCAGATAAGAATAAGCCTCGAATTTTTAGTATTCACACGGGGGTTAATATTGATTTTTTAGATGATATAACTGTTGAAGAAGCCAAAAATATATTAAGAGAATTTGAATCAGAAATTAAAGCTAAATATAATTTTGAGATAGAATTAATTTTAAAAGAAGAAACCGGAAATGAGGAAACATTACCACACGATCGTTATTTAATTACAGATCAGTTTGCCATAGCTATTGGTAGAGGTTTTGATTTACTTTGGAGTGATAAACAAATGAAAGATGCAGGATTAGATCCTAATAGAGATGCTCGTCCTGTCCGAGATGTTACAATTTCTTGTGTTTCTGATGTGGGAAAAATAGAGAAAACCGTGAGAAAATTACCAGATTTGTAGAGTTAAACTAAGATTAGCTAGAAAAAATTTTGACTCTTGAGAGAGTAGTTATGATAAATAAATCAAAATTTTTGGGCAAAATCTACATAAAAACAAAAAATGATCCTGATAGATATATAGAACCAAATCTAAAAATTGATCAATGAGTAACTTTAAACAATTTACAGTGCATTCCGCCCGAAAACTACCAGTTATCATTCTTGCTGATGTGAGTGGCAGTATGGAAAGTAATGGCAAAATTCAAACTCTCAACCGTGCGATCGCATCTATGATTAATAGTTTTGCACAGGAGGAGGATGTGAGAGCAGAAATTAACGTTTCTGTGATTACCTTCGGAGGAGAAGAAGCTCAAATTCATATACCCTTACAACCTGCGGAAAATATCCAATGGCAAGAGATGAGTGCTATGGGGCGTACTCCTATGGGTAATGTTTTTGAAGTAGCTCAGGCAATGGTGGAAGATCGATCGATTATTGCCAGTCGAGACTATCACCCCACTATTATTTTAGTATCTGACGGCATTCCTACCGATGATTGGATTACACCCCTTAATGATTTGATTACCTCAGAAAGAGCATCTAAAGCCCTACGGTTATCCATGGCGATCGGTGCTGAGGCTGATAATGAACCCTTACAAAGTTTTTTACAAAATCAACATCCTGAAATTCCTGTCTTTAGAGCCGATGAAGCAAATCAAATTAAACAATTTTTCCGCTTTGTCACCATGACAATCAGCAGTCGCTCACGAAGTGTTAATCCTAATAGTATCCCTGTTCTCAATTTTGATGATCTCGATGATGAAAATATTGATTTTTAAATCTTTAGAACTTACAATTTTGTAACAAAAATTAACTATTTGAGATTCCGAATGACAGCGAGGAATGACATTTTCTTGTTATTGGTGAGTAAGTTCTATGTTTTTGTCAATATAGACTAATACATTTTAAATCCTATATTAGTTGAGTCTTTTTTTAAGAAGTAACAAAAATTAAATCATGTCATCTCCTAATCGAACTAATTATGAAACCTTTGGCATATCAGTAATTGGGCCACTTCATCAACGAGAAAACCGCCCTAATGAGGACGCTTGGAGAAGAATTAATAATAACTCTGGGATGGGGATTATTGTTAGTGACGGTATGGGTTCAAAATCTAATGCTCGTGTGGGTGCAAAAATGGCTTGTCTAGCTGTAAAACAATCCTTGTCAGCTTGGGTAAAAGCACCCTCTGCCTCCCCTAGTTTATTACTGAGGCTTATTCACATACATTGGGAATTAAAAATATTACCTGCCCTAAAAGAAGACAGTGTCGCTACTTGTTTGTTTGCGGTGGTAATTCCTAATGGGCAATTAATTATGGCTCAATTAGGGGATGGTATTGCTATTTTGAGAGAAAATAACGGACAACTTATGATTTTAGGTGAAAAAAATAAAACCTTTGGCAATCAAACCACTGGTTTAGGTGTGGCTAAATCCACTCAAGAATGGTCATTTTTTACAGCACCCAATTTTCCCCCTAATTCGGCTGTGTTATTAGCCACTGATGGCATTGCTGATGATTTAAAAAGCGATCGCATGGGGGATTTTGTGCAATTTATTTTAGATGACTTTGGTACTTTAGCCCCACAAAAAAGATGGCGATCGCTCAGTGCAGAATTGAAAAACTGGCCTACTCCCAAACATCTTGATGATAAAACTCTTGCCGTTTTATGGCATCGCCCTAAATAGTTCTTTTGAACTAAAAGACTTAAGTAGCCCCATTTAATTAAACGTAAAATAGACTCGGTTAGTAGTGAGGGCTTCAGCCCTTATTTTAAGAACGTTTGAAAACCCTAAAGGGGTAACTACGAACTTTTTTTATTTAATTAGATTTACTTATCACTCAATCAAAAAAGGATGAAAACACCATGAAAATAGTAGTTGATGAACAAAATACACCTTATGAATTGGACAAAACATTAGGAGAAGGGGGGCAAGGTAGAGTTTACAGTATCAAAGGAGGAAGAAAAGCAATTAAGTTAATGTATGAGAAATCAACTGTTAAGCGCGATCGTCTTCGTCGTCAACTTAGTCAAGTAAGAATGTTATTTAACATCCAACAATTACCCATTGCCATGCCCTTAGAAATGTTACAATCGCCCCATGTGGGTTATGTCATGGAATTATTAACGGGAATGATACCCATTAGTAAATTGACTTACCTACCCCAAAACATTGAATGTCCAGTTACATGGTATTTGCAGGGGGGAGGTTTACGGCGAAGATTAATTTTATTAGCAAAATCTGCCGAAGCCTTATCTCAACTACACGGTAAAGGATTAGTCTATGCAGATCCATCACCTAGTAATATTTTTGTATCTTCAGACTTAGATGCAAACGAAATTAGATTTATTGACGCTGATAACCTTTGCTATGAAAGTAATGTTTCATCTTCATTTTATACCCCTGGTTATGGTGCGCCCGAATTAGTCAACAGCAAATCAGGAGTTAACTCCCTTACAGATGCCCACGCTTTTGCCGTGATTGCTTTTCAAACTTTAACAACCCTACATCCTTTAACTGATGGTGATTTAGTGAGTGATGGTGAACCAGAATTGGAAGAAAAAGCCTTACAAGGAGAAATCCCTTGGATAGATGATAAGAATGATAACAGTAATTACACTGATAAAGGATTTCCTAGAGACATAACTCTTTCTCCTCGATTGCAAACATTAGCAAATAAATGCTTTGGTGAAGGGCTTTTAAACCCTCAAAAACGCCCTGGATTGAATCAATGGGCAGAATATTTATACAATGCCGCCGATTTTACTATTACCTGCCCTAACTGTCATAGTACCTACTATGCAAATCAAAAAGATTGTTCTTGGTGTGAACATCCTCGCCCAGATTTTGTCAGAATTGATATTTATTATTGGTATCCTGATGAAAAACAAGAAGAAAAAACACAAAAGTCAAAACTATTACAAGTTATGGCTTTACAAAGAGATAACCTTGCAATTTTAACTAACCGAATTATTAACGGAAGATTGGGAATAGATAGCCATAAACCTAATTTAGAAATAGAATTTAGTGAAAATTATTTACGAGTTCATAAATGTAATAATCAAAGTTTTTTATTAACATATCAAAATCAAGAAACCAATAAACTTGAGAGAGAAATTTCTGAAGATAGATGGTTAAAATTTCCCGTAGAAGCTGGAAAATATGGTGATTGGCTTTTACATTTTGGTTCTTTAAATAATCCCCATCGATATGCTTGTTTTCGTTTAATTAAAGGAGGTGATTAAAAAGTTTATAGTAAGCCTTTTAAGGCTAAAATAATCAGTTTTTTTACAAATATTATATTTTTCAACAATCACTAAAAGAAGGACTAAAGTCCTTACTACTAACCTAGAAAATTTAGGAGTAAATTAAATAATGAAAGTTAGTCAAGTTCAAGCAGGAAGAAAATTAAGTTTAGAAATTAAACAAGTTAATAACAATTCTTTTTTACCTGAAAAATCTTTCAATATTGAGCAAGAAATAAGTATTTTAAAATCTCAATTAACTGGAGAAATTTTAATAAATAATCAACAAAATTCTTGGGCTATCAAAGGAGTAAATCAGGATAATCAAAATAAATTGTTAGACTTGATAGAGCGAAATTTACCTCGTTTATGTTGGTTAACTGCTTTACAACCTAATCAAGAAAATCCTGAAACCATCTTTTTACAAGTTCATGAATTTCCTAATAAGTTGTATTTACCTAATGAAAAAATAGAGATTGGTATTGATGAAAGAATTATTGATGATATTCGAGATCGACATCTAAGAAAATCAGAACCTATTGATAAAATTATTGAGTGGTTAAACAAGAAAATATTATTACCTAATCTTAAAAATGCTCAAACAAAAAGAACATTATTACAAGCAGGAAATAAAGTTAAAAATAGTTTAGAAAGTAGTTTTCAATTATGGGGTAATGACATAGTTATTAATATCAAAAAAACTGCTGATGATAAGTTTTTAATTAATAGAGTAGAAAGAGCTAGACAGCCTAAAGATATTAATGAGCAACGCCCAATGATTATTTTAGAAGCTGATATTTGTTTTTGTGATGCTTCGATCGCAGGTAGTTTAAGGAGTAATATACAAACAGAATTAGATGATATTGTCAAAAAATCTGATAGTTACCTCGCTTTATGGCAGGAATATAATAAGATAGAACAAAAAATTATTTGGGATAATGCGAGAGAATTTGGTTCGCTAAAATATGTAAGTCAAATTGGTTTAAAAAATGGCAATTATCGTTTTAAATTAGAAAATATAGGAGATAATAAAAAAGAATTAAAAGCAAAATTTAAGCTATTAAGAGAAAATCAGACTTTATCTCTGGAAATTAATAAAAAACCGCCTAATTTTAATCATGATCAAGATGATGGGAATGAGCAGGATTCGGCACTTTTAAAAAGAGAATTTTCTCAAGATGGTAAAAATTTTTTAGGGGAAGTGGTAGAAATTGATCCGCAAAAATTAGAGATTGAAATTAAACCATCTAATGCGGATGATGAAGAAATAACCCCCCCACATCAAGGATATATTTTTATTTCCTTGTTGGGCGATCGCATTAGACTAAAAAGAAGAAAGGAAGCAGAATCGGCTATTAGAATGGCTCAAAATCCCATGCCCCAATTAGCTCTACTGTTAGAAAACCGTGCAGTTAGCCTCAGACGTACTAGAAGCATAAAACCTATTACCAGAGAAGTCAAAAAATTATTTAATGGTTTATCACCAACACCCCGTCAAGAAGAAGCGATTAGAGTAGCGTTAAATACTCCCGATATTGCTTTAATACAAGGACCTCCTGGAACAGGTAAAACCAAGGTAATTACTGCCATAGAGGCTAGATTAGCAGAAGAAGCAGAAGACGCTAATCGTTCCGTTAATCATCGTATTTTATTAACCAGTTATCAACATGATGCGGTAGAAAATGCCGCCGAGAGGACAACTTTGTTTCAACTTCCTGCGGTGAGAATTGGGGGTAAAAAAGGCAAAAATTCAGAATTGGATAATGTCGATCGATGGCGTAGGGAAAGAATCCAAAGAGTCAAGGCTAATTTAGCTCATTTACCGAAATTAACAGGGCAAGAAACCTTAAGGAAAGTAAAACAATTAATTGCGATGTATCAATTAACCCCCGGTAATCAAGAAGACACCGTTAAATTACTCAAAGATATTTACGAGTTAACCCTCTGTTGTATTCCTACTAATTTATCAGATCAACTTTTACAATTAACTCAAGAATTAAAACAAAGTCCCACCAACGTAAATCAAGAAGACTCAGAAAAAAGAGAATTAGCACTCAAAGCAGTGCAAGGAATTAGAGTTACTTGGGCTACTTTTTCCGATGACGGAACTCAAAATGCCCTCAAAGCTCTAGCTAGACTGCAAACATTAGATATTTTGAGTAAAGAAGAAGAAGACTTATTAAAACAAGCAGGGTTTTGGGTAGAAGAATCAGAGCCTCCTTTTTTGACAGAATTAGCAGATTTACAGCAAAAAATATTAGAAAAGTTAATTCCCAAAGAAACTCAACCTGTTACCACTCCTGTAGCAAATCCAAAAATTGTTGATTTGTTTAAACAAGTTCGTTTATCTCTTGATGATCATGTTAAACAATCCCCTGATGGCATTGAAGGAGTATTAACAGAATATTTGAATGACTTGGAAACAGATCCCGAAGAAGTAGCTCGTACTATTCGCAAATATACGGTAGTTTTAGCCGCAACCTGTCAGCAATCGGTAGGGAAAAAAATGATTGAAGCAACAGAAAATAAAGATCATGTGTTTGAGAGTGTGATTATTGATGAAGCGGCGAGGGCGAATCCCTTAGATTTATTTATTCCGATGGCTAAGGCTGAAAGGCGAATTATCTTAGTGGGAGATCATCGTCAATTACCCCATATTTTAGAAGATGATGTGGAAAAGGAGTTAACTAAATCAACTTCCGATACTCAAGATGCCCTCAAAAAAAGTTTATTTGAACGGCTTTTTAATCAATTACAGGAGTTGGAAAGAAAAGATGGGATCAAAAGAACTGTCACCCTTGATACTCAGTATCGAATGCACCCCATTTTAGGGGATTTTGTCAGCAAAAATTTTTATGAATGTCATGGGGAGTCTCATATTAATTCGGGACGATCGCCCGATGATTTTTTCCACAATTTACCAGGCTATGAAAATGCGGTTACTGCTTGGCTCAATGTTCCTTTTTCTGCGGGTAGTGAAATACAAGGGCAAAGTAAATCTCGCCCAGTGGAAGCAAGGGCGATCGCATTTGAACTAAAAAGATTAATTGAACATGATCAAAAACTAACTTTCGGTATTATTGCTTTTTATTCTGCTCAAGTCACAGAAATTTGGAAAGCCTTAGAAGAAGTTGGCATTGCGGAAAAATCAGAGGAGGGATTTTTTCAAGTGGCGAAACAGTGGCAAGAAACTACTAACTATGAAAATAAAATTGTAGAAAGGTTAAGAGTCGGTACAGTTGATGCTTTTCAAGGGAAAGAGTTTGATGTGGTTTTTCTTTCTTTAACCAGAAGTAACAACATTAACCCTATCGATGAAAAAATGTATCGGCGAAAATACGGCTTTTTGATGTTGGAAAATCGTCTTTGTGTGGCTATGAGTCGGCAACAAAGATTATTAATCGCTGTGGGGGATGGGAATATGGTAAATCATGAATCTGCCCGTGTTGCTATTCCTCAACTGGTTAATTTTTATCAACTTTGTCAGAGTCAACAGGGAAAAATTTATCAATGTTATGAAAATCCTTAAAAAATTTATACTCATGTCATTCCGAACGACTGAAAAGCCTTAAAAGGCTTACTACGAACCTAATCAAAAACTCTCATTCTGAACATCTTTAATTATTTACAAACTAGAAGAAACAATGTTATTTACCAAAGAGACTCCCATCTTATACTATGAAGTGCGATCGAGCCAACGTTGGTTAAAACAAAAATATATATTATTTCCAGCTTATTATTATCGAGTTTTAGCCCCCCGTGTATCCAGTCGCAAACTAAATATTTTAGAAAAAGCCGTGTTAGGAATTTGTCGAATAGGGGCTTTTACTGCTGAGGAAATAGGAGAAAAATTAGATATAGGCAGAGATTTATCCGCTTTAATTATCAGTGAACTTCAATATAGCAATTTTATTAATCATCTAGGTTTAATCACTAAAAAAGGAAAGCAAATTTTACAAGATGAATTGATAGAAACAGAAGATTTAATAGCAGGTTATCTATTTCAAGAGCCTTGGCAGGGTGAGCTATTTCCCCGATTTATCGAAAACTTAGAATATGCCGAAACTCGATTTAATGATAATGGTTTCCTTGAATTAGTTTTAGGCACAACGGGAAAACCCTTTTATCAAAGAATTTTCATGCCTTTACCCGTTAATAATACTTTAATGGTTAAACCGACTCCCAGAGATATTTTAAGAGCAATAAGAGTTCACAATCAAACTTTAACCCATCGTAATCAAGAAAACGATATTGAAACGAATGAGCAATCATGGCATTTTGATAAACTACCAGAATTAAATCGTATTTCCTTTATTGAAGAACAACCTCAACCTGTTTGGTTAGCCACTTTTCTCTATACTCCTGAATTAAATTTTGATGAATTTACAGAGAATAACTGGCAGATTTGCGATCCTTTTGGTTTAGGTGATAGCCCTTGGTTATATCGTCAAATTAATAAATGTTTGAAAAAACAAGACGATTTTCCCTTACAAAAGTCTATCAATAATTTGCTGGATAATAACAGTAAATTAAATAAATCAAAAGAAAGAAAAGAAAGAGATGATGAGATAAGGATTATTTATGAAGAAGCTATTAATATTATCGACAAAAAATTAAGTTTAGAAATACTTAAATGGGAAGATTTATATAAAGGATTAATAGTAATAGAAAGAACCTATTTAGAAGTAGAATTATCTAACACAAATAAAGACAATATAGCCAAAAATAATTATTTTATTAATGATAAATTGGAAGATATTGTCATAAAATGTCAAAAAATATTAGAAAATTTATTTTTGATAATTGCTGTTCAATATCCCACTAATGAATGTTGGAAATTACTAGATGATCGAGATAAAGAATATAATCAAATTCTTCTTGAAAAAGTAGTTGAAACCATAGGATTTAAACCCTTAAAAAATGAGTCTAACAACAGCAATTTAAAATTACCGAAATCTTTATTATCAGTGGATATTAATAAAATAAAATCTGCATCAGATCATCAAAGTGGTTCACTGAGAGGTTATGTGATAGCTAGTTTATTAACTGCTTATAATTATGAGCAACATCCCTTATATTTCTTTGCTGAAAAAATGCCTAATTTACTTTTTGAATTAGATAAATTAGCTGACTTAAGAAATAAAAGTGGTCACTATAGTTCACAAAAATTAACTCAAGATATAGTCAAAAAACAGATAGATTTAGTTTATCAATTAATCGAATTATTTTTACAAAATTTTCATAAACCTATAGAACTAGAGGAGGAAGTTATTTATGTTTAAAAATCTAAAAAAGTTTCATATTCCCCTAAAACCCCCTTAATAAGAGCGACTTTGTTCCTCATTTGCCTGTAAATTCCCCTCTTTTAATAAGAAGCGAGGAAGGTTTAAAACTTTCAAAACTAATTACATCAAAAACTAATTACTTAAGAGAAAATTACCATGAATGAATTAAACAAACAAAATAATCTACCTGATAATCAAGATGTAGAAATTGCTTTAGAAAAAGCTCAAAAAGATAGCCAATTAGCCCAAGAAAAACAACAGGAATTAGATGTAAAAATGAGTGAATTAAAACAAGAAAAAAACTTATTAGAGCAACAAAGACAAATGTATCAAGAAAAACTAAAACAATTAAACAATGAAAAACAAACATTAATTAGTCGTGAGGAAGAATTACTTAACAAAGAACAAAATTTATATCAAAACTTGGAAAGAGAATTTGAGCAAAAAACAAATGAATTTGAACAGCAAAAAAGTCAGGAATGGAAAACTATTAATCAAGCAAAAAATGATTTAGAAAAAGATAAAACTCGTTTAAATTTAGAACAAGAAGAATTAAAGATAGAACAAAATATTCTTGAAGAAGAAAAACAGTATTTACAACAAAAAATAAATGAAATCAAAGAAAAAGAGACTAATTTCAAAATAGCTTTAGAAAATTTGGATCATGAGCAGTTTGAATTACAAAGAGAAAAAAATAACTTAAGGGAAGAAAGAGTATATATTGAGCAACAAAATGAGAAGATACAGGAAAAATATTTATATTTACGTCAACAAGAACAAGAAATTAATCAAAGAAAACAAGAACTAGAGGAATTAAAATTACAAGCTCAATCAGGTTTTATTGAACAAAATACTGGCATTATTAAAGAGTTAGAAAAACAAATTGATAATCTACATGAAGAACGCAATAAACTTTATCAAGAATTAGCAAGAAAACGTAAAGATTTGGAATCAGAAATTGTTCAAAAAAATCAAAATTTACAACAAAAGATAGAGGCAGAATATAAAAAGCTAGACATCAAAAGACAACAACTTGAACAGGAGTTTATTAATAAGCAAAATCAACTGGAAGCAGAGCAAATAAATGATAAATTAGAGTTAGACAAACAGTATGCACAATTAGGAGAAGCAAGAAAAGAGTTAAAAAGACAGCAAGTTCAACTAGAGTGCGATCGCACTCTATTAGAGGAGGATAGAGAAAATTTAGACGCAAAAATTAATCAAAAGTCAGCTCAAAAAATCGAACTTTTAGAAGCAAAAATAACCTATCAAAAAGAACAGTTAGAAGAAAGAAAAAGAATTATCAACTTATTACAAACAACTATCATTAATCGAGAAGAAAGCGATCGCAGATTTGGTAATAGATCACCCCATGAAATATTAACTGAGTTAGAAACTTTGCGAAAAATTAAAGAGGAATTAGAAATTAAATTAGCCTCAAAACCTAGTGAAATTGTGACAGAAAAATTAGCTCAATTAGAAAGTGAAAAAGAGCAATGGGAAAGAGACAGATTTCGATTAGCAACTGAATTGCAGGAGTTAAAAAGAAATAGCACTTATAGCAAAATGGCGGTGACAGAAGTTGAAACATTACGAGATGAAAAAGAATCATTACAAGTGAGTAACGATCGCCTCAAAAACGCCTTAGAAGAATTGAGAAGAGAAGTAGGGCAAGAAATAGAAAATAGTAAAAATACTAGCCCCTTTCCTGAATGTATTGCGATGGATGATCATAAAACACTGCAAACCATGACACCTTTAGCAGAAAATATCCCCAATTTAAGAGAATTTGCCGAAGATTTACGTTATCGCATTGCGGTTTCTCCTGAAGATAATCAAAAACGCCTTTACTACTCAGCCCAAGATATTCGCACCTTTCTTGGTGGTTTAGCCATGAGTCGCCTACACTTACTCGAAGGTATTAGTGGTACAGGTAAAACTAGCTTGGCGATCGCATTTTCCCGTGCAGTGGAAGGAGGCAATCAATTAATTGAAGTACAAGCAGGATGGCGAGACAGACAAGACTTAATCGGTTATTACAACGCCTTTGAAAAGAGATTTTATGAATCAGAATTTTTACAGGCACTTTATCAAGCACAATGCCCATTTTACCACGATCGCATTTATATTATTGTCCTTGATGAAATGAATCTTTCTCGCCCTGAACAATATTTTGCTGACTTTCTTTCTAAATTAGAGCAAGAATCACCCACACTAACCCTTACCACCGACTTAAATCGCCGTTATCCAGCGTTATTTGAAGATCATAAAACCCTCAAAATACCTGAAAATATTTGGTTTATCGGCACAGCTAACCAAGATGAAACTACTCTTGAATTTGCCGACAAAACTTACGATCGCGCCCACATTATGGAATTAGGTAGAAATCAAGCAAAATTTGATATTCCCGAATTAAATTATCGAAATCCCATATCTTATCAAGCCTTAAAATCAGCTTTTCAACAAGCCCAAGATCAATATAAAACAGAAGCAAAAAGAGTCGATAAATTTCTGAAAGATTATTTAGCAAATTTACTCGAAACAAAATTTAAAATCGGTTGGGGAAATCGTTTAGAAAGACAAATAGAGGCATTTATTCCCGTTGTTATCGCATCTGGTGGCACGATGGGGGAAGCAACAGATCATTTATTAGCAACCAAAATTTTACGCAAAATTAAAAATCGTTATGATATTCCTGCTAGTTATTTGAGAGAATTACAAGATGAAATAACCGTTTTTTGGGGTGAATTGGATAATCAAAATTCTCCTATCAAATCTTTAAATATTATTAACACTGAAATTAATCGCATTGAACCTCAAACCTAAAAATAGAAATAAGAGTCCCCCTTATTAAGGGGGATTTAGGGGGATCTTTAAAAGCTAAAGCTATTACTACAAACTTATTTATAATAATCAAAAAAATCATGAAATTTGTTAATCGTATCACTGGACAAATCTTTAATAAATTACCAGAAAATTTCCTTTTAGGTGAATGGTTAATAATCAATGAATCCAATAATCTCAAGGTTAACAATGTTTCTATTCCCTTAAATTCAACATTTTATTTATGGGCGGATAATAGCAATAATATTCATTTCTTTAGTGATTCTCAAACTCAAGATTTGGGCAATATAAAAATTCCTAAATGGCAAATTGCTAATGATATTTTAAGAGAAGGTATTACTTATTTTCGTCATCAATATAACAACTTAAATATTAATGAAGATAATTGGGAAAACTGGCTTAATTTATCTCCTTTAGTACCAGAAATTAATGCTAAAATTCACTTACAAGTCTTAGAAATTGACTTACAAAAACAATGGGGACATTTAGAAAATGTTTGTCGTCGCCCTCGCACTTATTTAAAGATGGAAACAGAAAAATTAGCCATTTCTCGTGCTAAAAAAATAGCCAACGGTGCGATCGAACATTTAGCATCCCATTCCGAAGACTGGTATCGCCGTAACTTTAATTCTGTCAAACCAAATAAATTACTTTGTTTAGTGAGAGAAGACTTATTAAACATCTATGAGAATCAAGTTACAGCAAAATTAATAGACAACTTATTAGAATATATTTCTCGCCGTATAGCAGAATTAAAATTAATTGAAAATGAATTAAAAGAAGCGATGGATTTTTCTAACGAAGTTCACAGAATATATTGGCGAAATAGAGAGCGTATATCTTCATTATGGGGAAAACAGTTTGATGCAGAAATAGGAATTTTAGAACTTGAAGAAACTTTAAAAGAATTGAATGATAAAAAGTGTAAATTATTAGGCTTAATTACCACTGATTTATATAAGGCAATTCCGAAACAAACTTATGTGCCAATGACTTTAAAAAGAACAAATATTTTTGTTAATGATCAACATTATAAATATATAGATTTACTCTGGAGAAATTGGAGTAAATGGAAAACAAGACAGATAAAAAGCCCTCAACAAGTCTTTGAAGAGTATCAACAATTTTTTCAAGGTTTCGAGGCTTTCTGCTTATTACTCATTTGTAAAACCCTGTGTGGAAATAACGAAAATAATGATCAAGGCTTAATTTTTGAACCTATTTTTAACCAAGATTTAAACCGCAATAATCAAAATAATCTACTTCTTTCTTTTCAAGGATTATTAGGGAAAATTGACTTATATTTATCGGAAACTCGGACTTTCTATTTACATTCTGACTTAATTAATCAAGATTTATGTTTGATTCCCCTAGGGATTAATTTAACAGGAATAAAAAATGAGAAAGAAATTAATAATATCTTAGATAAGTTATTCGCTCAAGTTGATAACTCTTGCCATAACATTATTCTCTATTTAGGTATGAAAGAAAAACAAAATTTATTATCTGAAAATTTACAAAAGAGATTAAACAATATCTTTATTAAAAATAAAAATTTAACTGGAATATTTCCCATTAATCCCTTTGAAATTCTTAGCTTAGAAAGGGTTGCTAATGCTATTAAATGGTGGTTATATGGCAACTTATACTTATCCTATCCTCCTGTTTTAAATCTTCCCTTTAAAATTCCCGATAATTTACTTACTTATTTTCGTGACTCTTTAAAAACTAAAAATAATCAAGAATTTAATGTTACTGCTTCTATTTCTAATCAAAATATTAATAATTTTAATAGAGAATTAACTAAAGAAATAAATAGAGTTGAAAGTATGGGAAAACTTGGACGATCGCAATTAGCAGAATTAAGAAATATTCAAAATAATGATTTACCTAATCAAATAAATAAACTAATTCAACCTTTTACAATTTGTCCTGTTTGTAACCATCAAAATGATTTAAAAAATATAGAAAAACTCAATAATCATAGTTTTCAATGCAGTTGCAGTCAATGTGGAAGCAGTTGGGGAACAAAACACTGTGGTAACTGTGGGAAAAACTATCCCTTTATCGCCGTACAAGGAATAGAAAATAAAGAACTAAATTATAATCCCCTTAATCTCGATCGAGTTTTTGGCAGGGATATTTTAGCCATTCCCACAAGAAAAGATGATGATAGTATCGGTTTTATTTGCTGTTTTTGTGGTTCAAATTAATCGTCATTCCCATCAAATAAAAGACAAAATTAAAAATAGTTAGTAAATTATAAATAGGGGTTGCTGAATAAATCTGAAGACTATAAAAATCTAGGGTTGAGATGTAATACATTAACAAAAAAAAAGTGCGCGGTTTTGGCAATTTTTACACAAAAGGAGATAAATATTACACAATTACATACTCTGATTCTATGAATCAAAACAATTAAAACCATTGCCCATTGCCCATTGCCCTACCCCTTCCTCAGACTTTTTGAGCAATCTCTAAATAGAAGATATTTAACGCAATTTTTTCCTAATAGAATAATGGCAAAAGTGGAAATTATTTGTTTAGCTAATTCTAAAAAACTTGGTGGGCGTTGTATTGCCGGTATTCGCACCGATGGAAAAGGATGGATTCGTCTCATCGGCAGAAATGATGATCAAGGCGCACTTTTCCCCGATGATTATACCCTTATCGATGGTAGTGAACCCAAAAAATTATCCGTTATAGAAATCGGCATTTCAACCTCTAAACCTAAACCATATCAGCCTGAAAACTGGCTAATTGAATCAACCCCATGGCGATTAGTTTCCCATACTCTCAATCAGTCTCATCTGCGATTAATCAAAAATGCCTTTTTTCAAGGTGATAGTTTATTTGGGACAAAATTCGATCGCATTCCTTATACTCAATTTGAACAATATCCAGTTAAAAGTTCTTTAGAAATTATCCAACCAATGGGAGTTAAATGGGTTATAAAGAATAATTATTCTGGTAATCGGCAAATCAGAGTAATATTTTATTTACATAATATTGAATATGATTTAGTGGTGACAGATCCCGATTGGCTAGAAAAATTGGCGGAATTCGATTTAGGTTATTATACTTCTGAAGAAATTGGATTGCCTCAAGAAGTCAAATTTTTATTTACAATAAGTTTAGGTGTACCTTACAACGGTGACTGTTATAAACTTGTAGCCGCAGTTATGCCCTATTTTCCTCAATAAAATAACCCAACTTTTGATGAATGAAAATATTTACTATTGGACATAGTAATCATACTATAGAACAATTTATTTGGTTATTAAAACAGCATCAAATAACTGTGATCGCTGATGTTCGTTCCATACCTTATTCTCGATATAATCAACAGTATAATCAAGAAAAATTAAAACATGAACTTAATAAAAATGATATTGAATATCGCTTTTTTGGCAAAGAATTAGGTGCAAGAAGTGACAACCCAAATTGTTACATAGAAAAGAAAGCCGTCTATGAAAAAATAGCCCAAACGGAAGAATTTTTAGAGGGTTTAGAAAGACTAAAAAAAGGGTTAAATCAATATAATATAGCCTTAATGTGTGCCGAAAAAGATCCTATTAATTGTCATCGTGCAATATTAATTTCTCGACATTTAAAAAACAATAAAATAGAGATATTACATATATTATCCAATGGTAAACTAGAATCACAAACGGAATTAGAACAGCGATTAATTGCTATTTTTAATTTAAACTTATTACAACAATTAAACTTATTTGAACCAAATACAAATTTGACAAAATCGAAATCCGAATTAACGGAAGAAGCATACGAACGTCAAGGAAAAAAAATAGCTTATTTAAAGGAATAAATATGAAATTATTTACGCTCGGCTTTACTCAAACATCAGCAGAAGAATTTTTTGAATCATTAAAAAGAAATCAAATTAAAACATTGATAGATGTGAGGTTAAATAATTCTTCTCAACTTGCAGGTTATGCAAAAAAAAACGATCTAAAATACTTTTTAAAAGTAATATGTGATATTGATTATGTTCATATATTAGATTTAGCACCAACGAAAGAGATATTAGATAAATTTAAAAAACAAAAAAATATGTCTTGGACAGAATATGAAAAATCTTATTTAGATTTAATGAATGAAAGAAAAATTGAGAAAAAATTATCCTCACAATTATTTGAAAATGGATGTTTATTATGTAGTGAAAAAAAACCTCATCATTGCCATAGAAGACTATTAGCGGAGTATCTCAGTCAAAAATGGGAGGATATAACGATTAAACATTTATAAGGGTAAATCCATTCTATTCCATTGTCTTAAATGTTTATCAAAAGGGTAGTTTTGATAAACTATGATCAACTATCAGATTAAATACCAATATGAATGATAATATTGCCCTTGAACCAAAAATTATTAGTCTCAAAACAGTAGAAGATATTTTAGTTAGTCTCTTGCAAGGTACTCTGTCTAAAGGTACTCGGCAAACTTATTTTGATTGTCTTAAGCATTTTGCTGATTATTTAATTTCTGGAAACACATACAAAAATAAGGAATTACAAGTTTCTCAGCTTCATTTACAACAAATTATTCGTCAATTTCTTACTTTGAATAAAAAAGAGGCGATCGCATATTGTCTGCAATATCAGTCTGCTTTACAAGAAGCGGATTATTCCCCTAACGCTATTAATATTAAAATCGCAGCCATCAAATCTTTAGTCAAACACGCCTATAAGTTAGAAGAATGTAATTTTACCCTTGATAATATTGATAAAATTCCCGTTAAAAGTTATCGAGATACCACAGGAGTAGGTATCGATGCCATAAAAAAATTAACTGATAGTATAGATGTTAGTACTGCCATAGGTGCGAGAAATTACGCTATTTTTCGCTTACTTTGGGATAATGGTTTAAGGCGAGGAGAGATAAGTGGTTTAATTATTGGCGATTATGATTCCAATAAAAGTTGTCTGTTAATTAAGGGTAAAGGGCAAACTCAAAAAGAAAAAATATTTTTATCAGAAAGTACAACAAAGGCAATTCAACATTGGCTAAGTTTTCGTAATTCACAAGTCAAAGCCGATCCTTTATTTATAGCCCTTGATTCTTGTCATCATGGCAAAAAATTAAGTGCAATTAGTATTTATAATATAGTCCGCAATAGGGCAAGGGAAGTCGGTATAGAAAAGGATCTTTCGCCTCATCAAATCAGACATTCTAGTATTACTGCTTTGTTAGATCAATCTAATGGCAATGTGAGACTAGCACAGCGTTTCAGTCGTCATCAAAAATTAGATGTGTTGTTAGTTTATGACGATAATCGAGAAAATTTACAGCATTCAGCAACTAACATTTTAGCCGATTTAATTTAGCTTAAATGTCTGTGGAAAAAAGCCCCATTAAAAAAAATAAATCGTTTCAGAAACAACACAAGTAATGAATAATATCAAAACTGGAAATTAACAGCGACAATTCTTGATTTGGATTTTTGGGGGAAATGATAACTGTCAGAGTGATTGTTACAGGGGAAAAAGTGTCGAGAAAAAAGGTATAAATGCCAAAATCGATTTTGTCGCCGTTAATCAAAGTCATCTCTCTCCATTAATCGATCGTCAGAGGAATTCAATAGTAAAAAAGAACTAAGCAAGTAAGTGGAGTTAACAGCGACAATTCTTGATTTGGGATTTTGGGTGAAATGATAACTGTCAGAGTGATTGTTAAGGAAGAAAAAAGTGTGGAGAAAAAAAGAAATAAATGCCAAAATCGATTTTGTCGCCGTAAATGGCGGAAACTATTGAAAGAAAAGGGATTTTTCATCGGCGACACTTGTCGCTGTTGTCGCTGTTTGTCAAGACAGTTACATAGTTTAAGATTTATGGTGTAAAGGTTAGAGCTATCTTAGAAAAATGTCGCCGTATGTCGCCGTTGTCGCCGTTAATCAGAATCACCTCTCTCCATTAATCGATCGTCAGAGGAATTCAATAGTAAAAAAGAACTAAGCAA
>CAYPDC010000041.1:0-6278 GCA_964409355.1 uncultured Cyanobacterium sp. | reverse complement strand
TGGGATTTTGGGTGAAATGATAACTGTCAGAGTGATTGTTAAGGAAGAAAAAAGTATGAAGAAAAAAGAAATAAATGCGAAACTCGATTTTTGATAAAAAAAGATAATCCTATTTATAAAGTTACTGAAAAATAAGCAAAGAAATGTTAAGTAATTCAATATTTAGGCAAAAATAAGGGAGATTTTTAGCTTTTATCGGCGACATCAGCGACATCGGCGACATCTGTCGCTGTTGAATTTTAGTGGCTATAAGTATTGGTAATTATAAGTAAAAGGAGATTTGAGGTTTTTCTATCGGCGACATCGGCGACATCTGTCGCTGTTGGATAAATTATTACTGTATAAAGGATTCAGCCGTTAACAGCGACAAATTGGATTTTTACATTTTAGGTTTTTTAAATCCAGTCATTATTGTTAAGCAATGTAAAAAAGATGAAAAGAGTAATTACTTAAAACGACAAAAAAACAGACCCGATTTCGGATCTGTAAAACAATTTTGAGAGATTAGTTTGGGACTTACGGAACGATAATGATATTGTGTCTTTAGTTCGGCATGAAGCAATCTCAATCAACTTTTACTTTCGTTACAAATCAGTACTTCTGATGAATAAAATTGATTATTTTTAACTAAGTTAACTTAATTTTTAAGGTTTTAGTATTAGGTATTTTCTCTGCTACATTTGCAGAACAAAGAGCTTCAAATAATATTGTTAAATCAGTTTCTTTCAATTTATAAAGAGTGCGATCGTACTTTCTTGCCTGTCCGATCGTCAATTCTTGTTTCCGTTCTAATAAAGTCAGGAGTCTTAAAGCATTTCCTTCAATATTATTCGATCGCGCGTTTTTAGCCAAAATATAACGATATTGACTAATAAACCAATTAGTAGCGTAAATTGCTTTCTCAACGGTTTCTCCCGACACACAAGTCGCCGTTTCATCATAAATGCCCCATAAACAATGAAAAATTAAAGTTAATCTTAAACAATAAGACTCAAATTTAGGATAAGCCACTCGCATTGCTTCAATAGGTTGCGAGCTCATCTGATTAACTAATTGATGTTGCCATTCTTGAAATATTTTTTTCGCTGACAAAGACAAAATATAATCAGTTTTGGGTAAAGTCTGCAACGCCTCAATAATAACCTCATTATAAAAATCTAAGCTAGGTTGTTGCTCAGAATCATTCAGTAAATCTAAATAACCTGCGGGGAGTTTTTTGGCACAAAATAACCAACGGGATAAAATACCAGCAGGATCTTCTTCACCGTAGCCTTGTTGCAACTCTTTGAGTTTTTCCCATTGAATCGTACCCACAGCACTAATCGTCGTATTTTCGATAAAAATTTGCTCCGTTGCCCTATCCTTCATTAAAGAGCCACCATTAAAAAGACTTAAATCTCGTTCAATATCATCCCCTTTACCGTGACTAAATTTGTTCATCCGCTTGAAATAACCTGCCAATTCATCGACTATATTTAATACACTGGGGTTATCCTTAGCCACAGCGATTAAACCCTCAAAATTAATATCTGTAACCATGTAACGTTTTCGTCGGGGTTTTTTCGGTTTTGGTTCACCAGATTTAGGGTCATAAATATCCAATAATTGTTCATAATCAGCTAATTCTTGACGATATTTTTGATAAGCCATCTCCTCCATTATTTGTAAGGCTTTAGTGGCAGATTTTAAAGCAGGGCTTTTCCTTTCTCCAGAATAGGCAACAATCGCAGTTCTTAAAATAGCAGGTTGAGTATAACCACTTGACACTTTAGCGATAATTCTTGATTTTTGTCCGATCGCGCAAGCCCAAGTCGGCAACAGGGCAGTAAATAAGGCTTCAGGGGCAGTAGGCATTGCTTCTGCTAACTCACAGATAGAAGCGGCTAAATCAGCAGGTAATATTTTATAAAGATCTAAATCAGTATTAGGTATTTTGATAATATCAGATAAAGTTTCTAGCAGTTCATTAACTTGTTCATCCTGCTCATTTTCTCTACGAATAGCGTGATAAATACGGCGAATTTCTGAAGGGATGCGATTAAATTCAGTAGCAATGCGATTTATTTCTAATTCAATATCAACTTGAGATAAATTATCATGACATAAATCCTCAATTTTTTCCTTTAATTCTTGACAAGTAATTGGATGAAATAACGGATGATTAATAACTTTAGAATCGCTTATTACCTCTAATTTTAAATTTCTAGGCTTATCTTCTAAAGAGTCAAGAATAATGGTTTTTATTTGCTGATTAGTAAATTTTTGTGCCTTCATTTCCTCAATCCAATCAACTATATCTAATCCTTGAGAATCTGGTATTTTAATATTCCATAAAGGAGATTGAGGATTAGGATATAACCATTGTGCCGAAGGAAAATCATGATAAATTTTTTCCATGTGTCTAATCCCTTTTACATCTCTATCTGGGCTTAACACAATCGATATTTTTAATCTTTTTTCATCAAAATTATTGTTATTATCTCCATTTTGTTGGATATTATCATCGACATAATTAAGATTAGTATTATCTATTTTTTTTTGACTGAAGTTATTATTTTCTTTATTAGCTTCTAAATTATGATTATTAGAATTAACTCCTTTTTGATTTTTAGAAATAGCAGAATTATTATTGACATGATTTTGACTATTTACAACCTCATAATTATTAAAAGCTGTTTGTTTTTGATTTAAAGAATTAATTGAATTATTATTTAATGAATTTTTATTCCCTTCTAAATTATAATTATTAAAGTTAACTCCTTCATCATTTTTAGAAATAGCAGAATCATTATTGACATGATTTTGACCATTTGCAACCTCATCATTATTAAAAGCTGTTTGTTGTTGATTTAAAGAATTAATTGAATTATTATTTAATGAATCTTTATTCCCTTCTAAATTATAATTATTAAAGTTAACTCCTTCATCATTTTTAGGAATAGCAGAATCATTATTAATATGATTTTGACTATTGACAATTTCATCATTATTAAAAGATTTTTGTTGTTGATTTAGGGAATTATTTAAGTTATTATTTAATGAACTAATTAACTCATAATTAACATTTTTTTGCTTTAAATTTTGAACATTACTAATAATCTCAATTAAATCTTGAGTATGTTTTATATTCCATTCATCAGAACCACCTAAATTTGTTGTGGCAATTAATCCTAAATCGTTTAAAGCATCACAACAAGGCTCACCTTCCACTAAAAAAACTATTTCTCCTGCCTTAATTTTTTGTTTTATTTTCTGATAATTAAAAATAGCAATTTTTTCTTTAGAAAAATTATCAAGCCCATTAATCCATTGATTATTTTCATAACGTTGTTGCCAAATTTTTCGCTTTCCTAAACCATCATCAATACGACAAACTTTAACAAACGGATTTCCTTCTCTATCGGTATAAATCCACTCTCTATATTGTTGAGAGCGAATTTTCTTCTCTTTTTTAGGCGCATACTCCGCCAAAAGTGCTTTCGCAATGCCGTTAGTATCACCGCAGTTGTAACAATCATATTTAGGAGAATTTTTGGCAATACTTAAATTATGACCACCACAAACAGGACAAATGTACTTGTTTTTTTCCTTTTTTGGACTAGGTGTTAAATACTCAATATAGTCTTGAATATTAAAATTTGACTGAGACTCTTGGCTATTATGTAAACTCATATTAAAATATAGATAGGCATAATGGTGTAAACCAATGAGTTAATTCATTGATTATTGGTTTGACTAACTGACAGATGATAAATTCAAGTGTGACGGCAATCACCTTGAATCAAAATATACAAGGAGTTAAATTTCTGGGTTTTTAAGCAGTGAGCTAGAGTAGCTTAATTAAACATTTCAGAGATTTTCTCCTTCTTGTATATGGGGATTTTGTACAGGATTTTTAATCCTAATCTGTTTATGATTAGCAAATCATTTTACTTGGTAATTATGCTATCATAATATGCACCATGCTAACAAGGTTTTTACCTCGTTAACGCCGTTAAAAAGAAAACAGTCTAGTAATTTAGGTATATGAGTAAGTCAGACACTTTAAATAGAAGCACTCAGGGAACATTTATTCCTAAATACGGAAAGGCTATGAAAACTATTGGGGTACGAGTGCCTACAGACGTAGCTGAAAAATTAGACCTTTTACCCAATAAGACTGAATATTTACGTCAACTTTTAATCGAAGCATCCCAGAAAGTTGGAACAGAATTGAATTAATTGACATTATTGTTTAAGGATTTCAAGTAAGCTCTGAGAGCAGATAAATTGTTTTCCTTTGGGTGGAGAAAAAGAAGAGGAAAGAGGGAAAAGTTAAAGATTTGAGTTATGGCAAGGGGTTCAAACTTTTTGTTAGTAATTGGCAAAACTGTAATACGAATGTATAAAAACACGAAACACTAATCAATAATGGATAAAACAATTAGAATTATTGTCTCTGGTAAAGTTCAAGGAGTGAGTTTCCGATTTTATACTCTCAATCAAGCAAAAGAATTGGGGGTATTTGGCTATGTACGCAATCTGAGTAATGGAGATGTGGAAATCGTGGCACGGGGAGAAAAAAGTAAGCTAGATAAACTGATTAACTGGTGTTATTCGGGTTCGCCTTCTGCTATTGTCAGGGATGTTAAGGTAGAAGTGCTGACTGAATCTATAATAAACTCTACAGATTTTTCTATTCAGTATTAAGATTTTTCCAAACTGAGCTACATTAATTCTTATCGGAAGATAGGTGTTGCAAAGCCGATCTTTTCGGGTTTTCACTCTGGTTAATGGCAAGTTAAAAAATAACATAACGGTACTTAAACTAAAAACATTAAATTATGAGCTTCAAATCCTTATAAATTAAAGACTTTACATCGATCGATAACTTTTCCTTTTATATTGAGAGTTTCATCGGTTTTTATGGTGTTTACCTAAATGCCTTACTCTGACAGTATTTGAAGCTATTTTTGCATCAAAATTTTTCAAAGTACCGATAACAAAATTTTAAGTACGCAAAAATCTAAAAGTTTAAAAACTTAACAACTCAACAATCCAAAAATCTAAATATACAAAATATGAATACGAAACAAATAAGAATTTTTCGCTATCAGTCTGCTGTAAAGGTTTTAGGATTTTTTTCTCGTGCCGTAATTTGGGTGCAAGGATGTAAATTTGCTTGTCTGAATTGTATTGTGCCAGAATCATGGAGTTTAGAAGGGGGAGAGTCCATTTCCATTCAATTTTTAGCGGATTGGATTTTAACTCAAACAGATATAGAAGGGGTTACATTTTCTGGTGGTGAACCCATGTTACAGGCTAAGGAATTAACTGATTTAATAGACATAATTAAGCAAAAAAAAGATTTAGGAGTTATTTGTTATACGGGTTATACATTAGAAAATTTATTGCGTCAAGGGAATCAACCGCAGAGATTATTATTAAGTAAAATAGATTTATTAATTGATGGTTTATATAAAGAAGAATTACACGATAATTTGCGGTGGCGTGGTTCAAAAAATCAGCGATTATTACCTTTAACTAATCGATACAAAAATTTAGTTATGGATATATTAAAAAATGATGACATTTCATCTGGTTTAGAATTTTGGCTCGATCGAGATGGTAATTTAAGTTTTAATGGTGTGCCGAATAAGCCTAATTTTCGTCAACAATTTGAGACAAAAATGTCAGAAAAAGGAATTAAATTAATGAGTGATTAACGATTCATAAGTAGTTCTTTATTTTAGCTAAGTTATATATAGCGTTTATCTAAATAGTGAGGTACACCTATTCCTTAATAGTAATGGTTTTTAGCCTCCTTTGTGTGCCTCACAAATATGGGAATTGCTATAAATTGTTTAATGGTTTTATCGTGTTTTTGTAGTGTGTACAAAGTTTATTGAGGTTCATTAAATTATCAGAATAAGTTAATAATTTTTTACCTACAAATTCTCGGATAATTATATAGAATGATTTAACATATATGTACAAAAGAGATTATCATGCGTATCGTTGAAATTGGACATACAGGAGTAGGAAAGACAACTTATATGGCTACTCTGTATGGAATACAGCAAGAGGGAATAGAAGGTTTTAGTTTGAAAGCACAAAATTCTAGCGATCATGAAAGGCTTATTGAGTTAGCTAAAAATATTTCACAAGGAATATATCCTTCAGCAACAGATCAACGGAGGGAATACAACTTTTATTTGCAATATGAAAATAAGAATATTTTTTCTTTTACCAAAAATCTGTGGGTCTAAAGCCCCGCCCTTTAGGGCGTTAGGGGCGAA
>CAYPDC010000040.1:0-31212 GCA_964409355.1 uncultured Cyanobacterium sp. | reverse complement strand
TTTCGCCCCTAACGCCCTAAAGGGCGGGGCTTTAGACCCACAGATTTTTGGTAATAAGCCTTACTCCTATCCTTGCTCTCAATTTTAACCGAAAAATACCTTACACCCCGCATTCCTTATATTTCGAGAAAATGCTAAATTAAGTACATAAACAAAGATTGAAAATCCATGGGAAAGTTTTTATGATAACTAACTGGCAAAAATTACAAAATGGCTCGGATATTAGAGGGGTTGCCTTAACGGGAGTGGAAGGGGAAGAAGTCAACTTGACTCCTGAAGTGGTGACTATTTTGGCAAAAGCCTTTACTCTGTGGCTACATAACAAAACTAACAAAGACTTTAATCAATTAGTGATTTCCATTGGTAGAGATAGCCGTTTGTCAGGGGAAATTTTAGCCCATGCCGTCACCGTTGGTATCACCCGTTTAGGGGCAAAAGTGCTGAATTTTGATTTATGTTCAACCCCGGCGATGTTTATGAGTTGCATTACTGAGGGGTTTAACTGCCATGGGGCGATTATGCTTACTGCTAGTCATCTTCCTTTTAATCGCAATGGTTTAAAGTTTTTTACCCCTGATGGCGGTTTAGAAAAGCAGGATATTAGTGATATTTTAGCCTTCGCAGAAGATAATCGTTTCCCTGAAAGTAGTGATGTCGGGGATGTGGAAAATCATGATTTTATCTCTGTTTATAGTAATTTATTCGTAGAAAAGGTGCGATCGCTCGTTAATCATCCTCAACATTTTGAACAACCCTTAAAAGGCTTAAAAATCGTCGTTGATGCGGGGAATGGTGCCGGGGGTTTTTATGCAGAAAAGGTATTAAAACCATTAGGTGCGGATATAACCGGGAGTCAATTTTTAGAGCCAGACGGCAATTTTCCGAATCATATCCCGAATCCAGAAAATAAAGAGGCAATGGCTTCTATTTCTCAGGCAGTAATCGATAATCAGGCAGATTTTGGCATTATTTTCGACACAGACGTCGATCGCAGCGCCGCCGTGGATAGTCAAGGCAAAGAATTGAATCGGAACCGTTTAATCGCCTTAATTAGTGCCATTATCTTGCAGGAGCATCCCCATTCTACTATTGTCACTGACTCTATCACCTCCGAAGGCTTAACGAAGTTTATTGAGGATTTAGGAGGTAAACATCACCGTTTTAAACGGGGTTATAAGAATGTGATCAACGAATCTTTGCGGTTAAATGGAGAGGGAGAAGAATCTTGGGTTGCGATCGAAACTTCAGGACACGCCGCCTTAAAAGAGAATTATTTCCTTGACGATGGTGCATATCTAGTCACGAAATTATTGATAGAATTGGCAAAATTAAGACTAAAAGAGCAAAAGTTGACAGATTTAATCGCTAATCTAGTTGAACCTTTAGAAAGCGAAGAATTTAGAATCAAGATCACCGTTGACAACTTTCAGAAATACGGAAATAATGTAATTAGTACACTGGGCGGTTATGTCAAAAATCAGACTGATTGGGAAATCGTAAGCCCAAACTACGAAGGAATAAGGGTTCGATGCACCTCAGAAGCAGAACAAGGATGGTTTTTGTTAAGATTATCTTTACATGATCCAGTTATTCCTTTGAATATTGAAAGCAATGTTATGGGGGGAGTAGAAAAAATTGCTTCTCGATTAAAAGAATTTTTCCAAACATTTGTGGATCTTGATTTATCCGCTTTCAATTAACAAAAAAATCACGACTTTTGACAATAATAGATTTTCTAATAGACATCTCCAGAAATCAAAGATTAAGGCGGTTTCCAAGAAAGAATCTACCCATTTTCTTGATAATTCCCCCTTTTTTTTAGGGGGGTTAGGGGGGATCATGCTGGTATATTTATTATTAGAAATCACCTAAATCAATTTCAGTATTGAAATCGTCAAAATAGTTTGTTTTGCTACAATTTTACGAGTTATGCACCAATAACGAAAAACTGTCATTCTGAGCGACAGCGAAGAATCTCAGAAGGCTGATTTTTGGGACAAGCTCGTAACTCCTAAATTTGTTTATTCTGTTTCAATAATTGTTGGAGATGTCTAATTATTATGACTGATTTATGATTGCTATAGCTGATTAAATTCTTCTGAATATTCTTGTTCAAGTAAATGTTCAAGAGTATTGATACTATCTTTAATGCCGACTATAGCATCATCTTTCTCTTTTTCTTTTTTTTCAACTCTTTCTAGCCTAGCTCTTATGGTACTATGTACTTTATTACAAAAAGATTTGATTGAATTTGGAATTGAATTTTTGTGCATTTTAAATATATATTCAGCAATTTCTTTTTCAGTTAAATTTGGTTCAATTTTATTATTACTTTTCAAATTCCAAAGGATATATCTTTGTTTATTTTCATCTGTTTTAATAGTAGCTCTAAAATAGCAGTATGAACATTCATACTCATAAATATAATAATGTTAAAATATACATCATACTTCATTTTAACACCAAAATTATGCTTTTTCTTCGCTTGAAAATATTATAGCAATTTCTACCCTTATGAGGTACACTCAAATCTTTATAATCGGGACGACTCTAATTTAATTTTGTACCTCGTAATCATGAAAAACGCTATAAATAATATTAAACAATAGATTTTGAAATTCCGTAAAACAGGCATCTTGCCTGTAAAAGTCTCAAAAAAAATCCTCCTAAATTGGGAGGATAAAAAATATTAAAAGATGTTAGAATCTTCGGTTAACAAAGCCAACCTTTTAATCTTCTCGCAACTTGTGGTCTTCTCAATTTACGCATAGCTTTCGTTTGAATTTGTCTGACTCTTTCCCGAGATAAATCAAAAATCTTACCGACTTCTTCCAAAGTGTGAGCTTTAGAACTAGCTAAACCATAACGCAAAATAATTACTTCTTTCTCTCTTTCACTTAAAACATCACTTAAAACGGATACAATTTCTTGGTGCATCATCGCTTCGTTCATTTTTTCTTCAGGTAAAAGGAGATTGGTGTCTTCTAACAATTCCATTAATTCCGTATCTTCCCCTTTACCTACACGATGATTTAATGATAAAGACTGTCTTTTTAACTGTAATAACTGATGCAAACCCTGACGAGTAATACCCATTTCCTCAGCCAATTCTGTCTCTGTTGGTTGACGTTGTAGATTTTGCTTGAGAATACGTTGAGCTTTTTTGAGTTTATTCAGTTTCTCAACGATGTGAATAGGTAGTCGAATGGTTCGAGAATCATTGGCAATGGTACGGGTGATCGCCTGTCTGATCCACCAATAGGCATAGGTAGAAAATTTATAGCCTTTATCGGGATCAAATTTTTCGGCGGCACGATTCAAACCGATCGCACCTTCTTGAATCAAGTCTAGGAAAGGCACTCCCCGATTGAGATAGCGTTTAGCAATAGAAACTACTAGACGTAAATTAGAGCGAATCATCTTTCTTTTCGCCGTTCTTCCTTTATAAAGACGGTTATCTAACTGACGCTCAGTTTTAAGTCCCATTGCTTCGGCTAATTCCATTTTACTAGGAGTTCTCTCTAATTGACGATGCAATTCCTGTTGTTTTTCTTCACATTGAGTGAGAAATTTAACGGCATAAGCAAGGCTAACTTCTTCTTCGGCGGTTAAAAGGGGATAACGTGCCATTTCTTTGAAAAATGAGCCGATGGAATCCTCCATTTTCGTTTTTTGTCGCCTAGACTTAGTTTCGCCATCATCCTCCATGACTGAAAAATGAGCTATTACTTGATTCAATTCCTCGTCAAAAGGTTCATTGACTAACTCATTCTCATAGCCCACAGTACTGTTGGTTCGATTCATTTAATAACTCCTCTTTTTCGCACTGAATCAATTTGCTTTCACCACGTTGTTCACTAAATCACTTTTTTATAAGTTATTTTGTGATGGTTAATACCAAAAATATTTGGTCGATGATAACAGCAAATCTATAGATTCTAATTTACCTGAAAAAAGTCCTTTTTGACTAGAAGTAACTTTCGGTTTCTATATTTTCTTAAGGTTTTCTTAAAACTTAATATTTTGTAATAACAATAATCAAAAAAATAACGCTATTATAAAATATATTAATCTTAAGAGATTAAAGAGCTATATGGATAATAATTGAGATAAAACAATGATTTATTGATTTTTTCTAGTTATTTATCAATTTTAATGGGTAAAAAAATATGATTTTCAAGAAAATATATAGATTAAGAGTCAGTCAAAAATAGATTTTCAAATTAATAGCTTCTTCGAGAAAAATTGATACGTTTCCTGAAACTATAATTGGCAAATCAGAGTTGAAGACGGGATTTTTTGTCACAATAATTGATAAATTTAAACTTATGGGTGAATACCCTCTACAATTTATTTGGGCAAGAGTGGGGAGTCGGGCCGGGTTTTTCACTGGTCGGGATCAAAACGCTTATGTTTCACCCGAGTTCGATATAAGAAAAAATGATGAAAACGAGAAGGGGAAAGGGAAAAGATCGAACTCAGGTGCTTTAGGATTGGAATTAACCGATGAAGGTTTTGATTTTTCCGTATTTTTCCGTGTTGAGTAAATGGCGAGGGCGTTTAATAGACATCTCCATAAATTATTTTTCCGAAGGCTTGTAGTAAGGGCTTTAGCCCTTAAAATGTCTATTATTGCAGAAGTCTAATTAATGATGGACAAACCGATGCTAAGTATAATATACTTCTCAAAAATCGGGCTAGAAGCCCGAAATAAGGTTTTATGGCGTGGGGCTTCTTTCGACATTTAAGCTAAATTTTCGATAAAGAAGAAATTTTCGCTAATTTTGCAGAGTCGAAACCAGTTAATTCTTCTAAACTAATCCAACCCTCTTTTAAAAGTTGGGCAAAGGTAAACACTAACATTCCCTCTCTGGTGTCATATTTCCCATCCAGATCATAGCGCTTGGCACTCAAAAGATCATGCACTTGCCATAATTGCTCCATGTCTGTCATATTATTAATCTGACTTCTGACTTGTGCCATTAAGGTTTCTGTTTCCCTTTGATGTGCTTTTTTTAAAACTTTTTGACTGATTTCTATTTCGGTATGATTCCATCCTGTTGCTGTAATAGTTGTGGGCATAATTGATTATTAATAGGATATATAAGAAAATTTAAAGATTTTTATATCATATCAATATCTTTCCATAAAAAGCAAAAAAAAATATGTCACCTCCAGTTCGATGCACAAATATTTGGTTTAGGTAGGTTACAGGTTGCAGGTTTCAGGTTAAACAAAAATCCCCTCATCCCCCTATCTCCCTATCTCCCCCCCTTTTATCTTTCTCAAAAATGGAAAAACCCCCTTCTGCTTAACAAAAGGGGGATTATGATTATATATTTATTGCTCAATTTATCGGTAAAAATCTCTTAACGGATAAGATTTAATAACTCTTTGGGAGATGCTAATAAGTCAATGGCGACGAAAAAGATTTTATTCTCAGGATTGAGTAAGAAACGCCAAGCAATATCCATACCAACGTTACCACCAAACCAAGGGGTTTGCACTTTTCCCGTTACTTTAATTTGAGTATAACCATCTTCAGTCGGTTCGGTAACTCCTTGTTGAGGAATTAGTTTTAAATTTTGACATTCTTCCTTAAAAAAGCGATAAACATTCTCTTTCCCGACAATGGGGCGTTTGAAAGGAGGTTGTAATGCACCATCAGCTACGAATAACTCAATTAAAGCATCAAAGTCATTGGCGTTTAAGTTATCCATGTAATCAAGTACAGTTTTATTGCTAACTCCTTGAATGGTGACATTAGTACGCTCATTCATGTCAGTAGGAGGAACTACAGGTTCGGAGACTCTGGTGAAGTTACCTAATTTATTTACATCATAACCCATGTCCACCACGGCGTTACGAAGTACAGTGATTTGTTGCCCAGATTCTAACTGTTTAATAGCTTCTAACACCGCATTGGCATTGGCAGAAAGTTGATAACCTTGAGGAATAGGTGCAACGATTCCTTCTTCCATGAATTTTCCTAATTGATACCAAAAACCGAGTTTGATGTTAACTGACCAAACTGCATAAGTACGACAGATAGGAGTATCGGCACGATTTGCTAAATCACACATGACTTGGGATTGTTGTTGAGGAGACATCCCTTTGATTTCGTTGAGAGTGGACTCAGCTAATATCATACTAGCGGCACCGGGAGCAGCAATGGTAATGGTTTTTCCCATCTCTAAGTAAGCAAACCAAATTAGTGCTAATTGATCCTCTGCACTTAGTTGAGAAAATCGGGCAATGGTTGCTGGTACAACGTCGGCGGATAGAGTACCCGGAAATATTGTCCGTGCGGTATCAATGGTAAAAGGCATATTGTGACCTCGTCTTTTTCTGTTAACTTATGTTGGCATTTTATCATCAAATAGTTAAATAAATATTGAAAGTTTAGGTGTGGATTTTCCTACTCTGAGAAAGGACAAAATAGTGTTAACCTAGTTTTTGTGACTATTTCGACCCTCAACAGTCTTTTTTTCCCTCACATACAAGCAATATTTATGTTCAATTATATTAGTTTGTTGGTTGCTTTACTGATTATTCTTTTTTGGGGGGTGACAATTTCTTTCTCTTTAATGGCTGACTTGACGAATCTCAATTTTTTAGTAATTATTTTTTTTATATTCTTACAAACCTTTTTTAATACTGGTTTGTTTATCGTTGCCCATGATGGTATGCACAGTATTCTTTTCCTTCATAATCAATCTCTTAATGATACGATCGCACGTTTGGCTTTAATCTTATATGCGGGGTTATCTTTCGAGGATTTAAAGGAAAAACACTATTTACATCATCGTTTCACTGGCACAAGTCTTGATCCCGACTTCCATGAGTATAACCCAAATTTTTGCTTTTGGTATCTGAGATTTATGAGGAAGTATGTCAGTTTTTTAAATTTATGTCGTCTAGCTTTATTCATTTTAATAATTGTTAATCTTTTTCACATTCACTGGTTAAATTTACTTTTATTTTGGGCTTTACCTTTAATTTTTAGTTCCCTACAATTATTCTTTTTCGGTACTTTTTTCCCCCATCGTCATCATCAAAATAATCAAGACAGTTTAGGTGCGATCGAAACTCTCCATTTACCTCTACTATTATCTTTAATCACCTGTTATCATTTCAGTTATCATCAAGAACATCATCGCTATCCTTTTATTCCTTGGTGGCAATTACCTTTTTGTGGACATTCTACAGCCCATTAACTTGAGATAGTGCGTAACATGAGTCAAATAATAAAGTTAAAGGCTTAAGAGTCGATCGCATCTTCTCTGAGTTCAAGATTAAATTGAAAATAGATTGAATCAAATTAGCCATAGCCATAAATGATATGATGAAAAGCTAATAGATATATTGAAAGAAATTATAAAAACGGGCTATGTTCAAAAAGCTATTCGGAGATCCCAATACTCGTAAACTAAAAAAGTTACAACCTTATATTGCGGAAATCAATCTCCTAGAAGAAGACATAAAGAAGTTAACTGACGATGAAATGAGGGCAAAAACCACTTCTTTTAAAGAGATGTTAGCAAAAGCCACCACCAAAGACGAAAAAGATACTATTCTCGACGAAATTCTCCCCGAAGCCTTCGCTTTAGTCAGAGAAGCAGGGGTAAGGGTTTTGGGAATGCGTCATTATGACGTACAGTTATTGGGGGGCATCGTCTTACATACTGGGCAAATTGCCGAGATGAAAACAGGGGAAGGTAAAACCCTTGTGGCAACTTTACCCGCCTATCTCAACGGTTTAACAGGGCAAGGAGTACACGTTGTCACCGTTAACGATTATCTAGCCCGTCGTGACGCTGAATGGATGGGGCAAATTCACCGCTTTTTAGGCTTAAAAGTCGGCTTAATTCAAAGTGGCATGACAGCCCCAGAAAGACAGAAAAACTATAGTGCTGATATTACCTACGCCACCAATAGCGAATTAGGTTTTGACTACCTTCGGGATAACATGGCAACGGATATGGGAGATGTGGTACAACGCCCCCCGAATTATTGCATCATTGACGAGGTTGACTCTATTTTAGTGGATGAGGCTCGTACTCCTTTGATTATATCAGGGCAAGTAGAACGCCCCATGGAAAAATACATGGAAGCCGCCAGAATTGCTCAAATGCTTACCCGTCAAAACGAAGAAGGCGACGGCGGTGATTATGAAGTAGATGAAAAGGCAAGAAATGTCTTGTTAACCGATGAAGGTTTTGCTCGGGCAGAGGAATTATTAGGAGTTACAGATTTATACGATCAAGAAAATCCTTGGGCGCATTATATCTTCAATGCCATCAAAGCAAAAGAATTATTTACCCGTGACGTTAATTACATTGTACGCAATAATGAAGTGGTAATCGTTGATGAATTTACAGGCAGGGTATTAGCAGGAAGAAGATGGAGTGACGGCTTACACCAAGCGATCGAGGCAAAAGAAGGAGTAGAAATCCAGAAAGAAACTCAAACCTTAGCGAGTATCACCTATCAAAACTTTTTCCTTCTCTATCCTAAACTATCGGGCATGACTGGTACAGCAAAAACCGAAGAAACGGAATTTGAGAAAGTTTATAACCTCGAAGTTACTATTATTCCCACTAATCGCCCCTCTGATAGAAACGATTTACCCGACGTGGTTTATAAAAATGAAATCGCTAAATGGAAAGCCGTGGCGGAAGAATGTAAGGAAATGCACGAAACGGGCAGACCTGTACTTGTGGGTACTACCAGCGTAGAAAAATCTGAAGTTTTATCGAAATTATTGGTAGAAAGAGAAGTTCCCCATAATATCCTTAATGCTAGACCAGAAAACGTAGAAAGGGAATCGGAAATTGTGGCTCAGGCGGGGAGAAAAGGGGCGGTGACGATCGCAACTAACATGGCAGGGCGTGGTACAGATATTATTCTTGGTGGTAACTCCGACTACATGGCAAGGTTAAAAATTCGGGAATATTTCATGCCTCAAATTGTCACCCCTGAAGATAATCAATTAATGGTGAGTGTGCCCGGTATTGATATGGCAAAACGGTCTAAAGGGCAAGGTTTTAGCGGGAATGGGGATGGTAAAAAGCAGAAAAACTGGAAGCCTTCTTCAGATTTATTCCCCTGTGAATTATCCTCGGAAACAGATTCTCTCCTTAAAGAAGCCGTTAAATTTGCGGTGGAAAAATATGGGCAACAGAGTTTATCGGAATTGGATGCTGAAGAAAAAATTGCGATCGCAGCCGAAAAAGCTCCTACTGATGATCCCGTAGTACAAAAACTCAGAGAAGTTTATCAAGCCATTCGCAAAGATTATGATGAGGTGACAGATAAAGAACATGACTTAGTTGTCGATAAAGGTGGTTTGCACGTCATTGGAACAGAAAGACACGAATCTCGAAGAATTGACAACCAATTAAGAGGTAGAGCGGGAAGACAGGGCGATCCGGGTTCAACACGGTTCTTTTTGAGCTTAGAAGATAATTTATTAAGGATTTTCGGGGGCGATCGAGTCGCAGGTTTAATGAATGCTTTTCGAGTGGAAGAAGATATGCCCATCGAATCAGGTATGTTAACCCGTAGCTTAGAAGGCGCACAGAAAAAAGTGGAAACCTTCTACTATGATGCACGGAAAAACGTCTTCGAGTACGATGAAGTTATGAATAACCAACGTCGTGCTATATACGCCGAACGCCGTCGAGTCTTAGAAGGAAGGGAATTAAAAGATCAAGTGCTACAATATGCCACAAAAACTATGGATGAAATCGTCGATGCTTATGTTAATCCAGACTTACCCCCCGATGAGTGGAATTTAGAGGCATTAGTAGAAAAAGCCAAAGAATTTATTTATCTTCTCCAAGACATCACTGTTAAAGATTTAGAGGATATGACAGTCACGGAAATGAAAACTTTTCTCCATGAAGAAGTACATAAGGCTTATGATTTAAAAGAGAATCAAATTGAGCAAATCCAAGGGGGATTAATGCGTCAAGCGGAAAGATTCTTTATCCTGCAACAAATCGACACTCTCTGGCGGGAACATTTGCAGAAAATGGACGGTTTGCGGGAATCTGTTGGTTTAAGAGGCTATGGACAAAAAGATCCCTTAATCGAGTATAAACAAGAAGGGTATGAAATGTTCTTAGAAATGATGATTGACATTCGTCGTAATGTTGTTTACTCATTATTTCAATTTCAACCTCAAGGACAACCTCAGCCTCAGACAGTGTAATCATGATAGGTTTACCTTTCCTCCTTTTCTACCTTGTCTCACCTTTATTCAGATATAGACAAACAAATATCTCTTATGGCAATAATTCAATGGTATCCCGGACACATCAGCAAAGCAGAAAGACAACTCAAAGAACAATTAAAAAGAGTTGATGTAGTCTTAGAAGTGAGAGATGCTAGAATTCCCCTTGCCTCCCATCATCCTCAATTAAAGCAGTGGATAGGAGATAAACCTCGTCTTTTAGTCTTAAATCGAGAAGACATGATTTCTGATACTTTAAGAAAAGAATGGCGGGAGTGGTTCAAAAATCAGGGAGAAACCCCCTTTTTCACAAATGCTAAAGACGGTAAAGGTGTTAAAGCAATAAAAAAAGCCTCTCAGTCTCTGGAAGAACAAGTAAATGAACGTCGCTGTAGTCGAGGAATGCTACCTCGCCCCGTGCGCGCGGTGGTGATTGGCTTTCCCAATGTAGGAAAATCGGCTTTAATTAACCGTTTATTGCAAAGAAAAATTGTAGCTAGTGCAAGAAAAGCAGGGGTTACAAAACAGTTGCAGTGGGTGCGCATTTCCGATCAATTGGAGTTGTTAGACGCCCCCGGGGTGATCCCATGGAAGCTAGAAAATCAGGAGGATGCCTTAAAATTAGCTATTTGTGAGGATATTGGGGAAGCGGCGTATGAGAATCAATTAGTTGCAGCAGATTTTGTCGATTTGTTGGTAAAATTAGGTTCTGACGATGTGTTAAAATCCCGTTATGGTTTAGATGCGTTGGAGATGACTGGGGAGGATTTTATTTATCAATTAGCAGAAATGAAGTATAAAAGTGATAAAGAAAGGGTGGCAAGGATGTTGTTACAGGATTTTCGCAAGGGTTATTTAGGCGCGGTAGCTTTGGAGTATCCGCCAGTGGAAAAATAAAGAATTAGTCAACAGTGAATAATGGAAATAGCTATTTTTGGTACAAGTGCCGATCCTCCCACCATTTCTCATCAAAGTATTTTAGCTTATTTAGCTCGTCATTATGATTTAGTTTCGGTTTATGCTTCAGATAATCCTTTTAAAAGTCATGCTAGTAGTCTTTTTCACCGTCAACAAATGTTGGATTTATTGGTTAAAGATTTACACCACCATTATCCCCAAGTTTATCATACCCCAGAGGTGAGCGATCGCCGCTCTATTCATACTTTGGCAAAGGCAAGGCAAAAGTGGGGCGAAAATCACAATTTTACTCTAGTAATTGGCAGTGATTTAGCAACTCAGATTCTTCAATGGTATCAAGCGGAAAAACTTTTGTCTCAGGTAAAAATTCTGGTAATTCCGAGGGAAGATTATCCCCTCACACAAGCTAATATGGAGCAAATTAATCTTTATAGCCCTGAAGTTGCGATCGCATCTTGTTCCATTCCCCCTTATTCATCCACTAATTATCGAGAAAACCACCACAATTCCACTTTACCCTCTATTATTAGAGACTATATCAGAAAGTATAGTTTATACAGAGAATATTGACACCCCCACCGACGGTGTAACGAGGGAATCTTACGCCAACAAGATAAAATTGAACGTTCGTTGCAGCAGTCCCCAAACAAGTGCGAAGCGGATTGGGGAAGGATAGCAACACCTAATTTTATTTCCCCCCTTCTCGTCTTCATCATTTTTTCTTCTGTCGAACTGAAGTTATGCTATTGTCAAGTATAACACTTAATTTTCGCTTCTAATTCAATATCCCCAATGGGAATACCCAGAAGACGAGCATATTTAGCACAATCCTCATATTCTGGGTGAATATTAAATATTTCTGATTGTTTTTTCCCCACTTTAACCCGAATATCGCCATATTTCGTCTTGACTGTTTGTATCTCTCGCTCTAATATCGATCTTTGTTGAACTTGGCGACGAATGCCTAAAGTCGTGGTTTCCCGAAAAATCAGACTTTCACAAAGATTAATTTGCTCAATATCACAAATTACCGTCAATAAAACCCCCAGACGACTTTTTTTCATAGTGACAGGTTGGGTAAAGACATCTTTCGCACCTATTTTTAACAATTCCTCTAAAACATAAGCCAAAATTTGCGGATTACAGTCATCTATCTGAGTTTCCAATACTGCCACTTCTTCTAAATGGGATAATTCTTTTACCCCTAACCAAAGACGTAAAATATTCGGAAGGGGTAAATTTCGACTTCCTGCACCATTGCCTATGTTTTCCAATTTCATGGCAGGGGGTTGCCCAAAATCTTCTGCTAAAGTAGTCACGATCGCAGCACCAGTAGGGGTAACTAATTCTTTCTCAATACCATTACTGTAAATAGGAATAGAGCGAGTTTGCCATAATTCTAGCACAGCAGGAACTGGCACGGGTAAAAGTCCATGGGCAGTTTTAACCGTGCCTCCTCCAGTTGGTAACGCAGAGCAGTATAATTTATCTATCCCTAAATAGTCTAATCCTAGACAACTTCCCACAATATCGACGATCGCATCTATTGCCCCTACTTCGTGAAAGTGAACCTTCTCAACGGTAGTATTATGCACTTTAGCTTCTGCGATCGCCAACTTTCTAAAAATAGCCAAACTGTTATCCTTAACTTGAGAGGGTAAATTAGCACATTGAATAATAGTTTCAATATCTCCTAAATGCCGATGATGATGGTGAGAAGAAGTGGTTAAATCCACATAAATTTTAGTCGCCGATTGTCCATTTTTAACAACATTTTCCTCTCGCAGATTATATTCTTGACTAATGTTTAAGGCTTCTAAACCCTTAACCAGATATGCAAAAGGCATACCTACGGATACTAATGCCCCCAATAACATATCTCCTGCGATACCAGTATGACATTGCAAATAAGCGATTTTACTCATATCATTCAAATAAGTTAGTCTTAAGTAGGTAGAGGTTGAATATATTCAACCCCCACGGAGTAGGGGAGAATTTATTAATTCATTATTAATTATTAATTATTCATTTTATTATGGCTATTTTATACGAATTAAACCCCGATAACCCTCAATCGAGAAGTATAGAACAAATTGCTTCAGCATTAAAAGAAGGGGCAATTATGCTTTACCCTACCGACACAGTTTATGCCATTGGTTGTGACATGAATGTTAAAAGTGCGGTGGAAAAAGTCAGAAATTTGAAACGTCTTGCTAATGATAAACCTTTAACATTTCTTTGTTCTTCCCTGTCTAAAATTGCCGAATATGCAGTTGTTACGGACGAGGCTTATTATATCATGAAAAGACTAATTCCCGGTCCTTATACATTTCTCTTACCTGCGACAAAATTAGTGCCGAAATTGGTAATGTCACCGAAAAGAAAAACTACAGGGATAAGAGTGCCTGCTCAAAATGTTTGTCAAGCATTGTTAACAACTCTTAATAATCCTGTGATTTCCACTTCTGCCCATATCAATGATGAAGAAGGATATTCTCCTTCAGACGATTGGGAAAAAGCTAAGTTATTTGATTACTTTGACAAGTTAGTCGATATTATTATCGATGATTATACGGATCCGGGCTATCAAGTTTCAACTATTCTTGATTTTTCTATGGAAACTCCAGCAGTAGTGCGTCAGGGTTTAGGGTGGGAGGAATTGGAAAAATGGTTTAGTTTTAACAATTAAGTATGTTACCATACCTTTTTTTTGCGATCGCAGAGAGGAAACTTCTCCCCGGTTGACAATCTTAGCTTGATAACACCTGAGTTCGATATTAAAAAAATTGCGAAAATATGTAAGCATACAGCCAGTGAACTAATACCAGTGTTATCCGTATTCCTAACCCTCGTCAATAAACTTCAACCCAGACTAACACAATAAAAATGGACAGAATTGCCGTAATCGCACTAGACATAGGCTTAAGAAGAGTAGGAGTAGCAGGTTGTGACGGATTGGGATTAATTGCCACAGAATTAACCACCGTAAATCGCCGTAGTTTTAAAGAAGATGTGGAGGTTTTTCGCAAAATAGTCGAAGAAAGACAGGCAAATTTAATAGTTGCCGGTATTCCCTATACCATGAAAGGGGAAATCGGTTTTCAGGCAAAACAAGTGATGAAATATGCCCGAAGGCTGAGTAATGCCCTACAGTTACCCCTGGAATTTGTTGATGAGAGACTCACATCCATTGAAGCGGAAGAACAACTCAAAAGTAATAAAAGATATAACAGTCGAGAAAAAGGATTGATTGATAAACGTGCCGCCGCTATTATTCTTCAACAATGGTTAGATATAGGTCGAAATCAACAAAATTAACTATTACCTGTGGACGAATTTCCCAGATTTTCACGAAAGTTTCTTAAAAATCGGGGAAATCACGCAAAAAAATTGAATAAATGATAATTGATCAGTTAGAATCAAAACCAAAATATAATACTCAGATCTTGCACTCAATTAAAACATACTGACCTCAGTTTGACATCAAATTATTGATGGGGGTGCTGTTTAGGATGTCTGATTCGGGATTGAAAATTAACTTGACTAAAAAAGCATTCAATTTTTTTGATTATTGAATTTTTTCATCAATGTCTGTTGATTTTAACTCTGAACTCCGAACTCTGCTATACTAATCAAATAACAGGCGATTATTCTTTCAAAAAAACAATATTTTTATTATTTTTTGTTTAGGTAATCAAATCTAAAAAAGAGGATTTAAAGCAGAAAGACTAACTAAATTGATTCTTTCTACATAAAAATTCTTTTTAAAGTAACTTTATATACTTAAATTCTGTTCAAAAAAGTGTCTGATCTCAGTTGTAGCAAAATTATATATTTAATCAAAATTAGTTTCTAGGAGGACAAAACCATTAATATTTCTGTTTCCAATCCCCCCACTAGCAATGATACCTCTAAGACAACTTCAGAAAGCGTTTTAGAAATTATTGGCAGAAAACCCCTCAAAGGGGAAGTAAGAATTAGCGGTGCAAAAAACTCCGCCCTTGCTATTATGGCTGGTACTTTACTTTGTGAAAATGAATGTCGTTTGCAAAATGTACCCTGCTTAGTTGATGTAAATACAATGGGTGAAGTTTTGTCATCTCTGGGGGTAAAAATTAGCAAAAATGGCAATACATGGGATTTTAACTGTGGTGACATTAAAGCAGTAAAAGCACCCTATGATTTAGTATCCCAGTTAAGAGCCAGTTTCTTCGTTATTGGACCGATTTTAACCCGTTTAGGAGTTGCCCATGTTCCCTTACCCGGAGGATGTGCGATCGGATCTCGTCCTGTAGATCTTCATGTAAGAGGCTTACAAGCTATGGGAGCGAATGTTATCATCGAGCATGGGGTGGTGAATGCTACCGTTAAAGGAGGACGTTTAAAAGGGGCTAAAATCTTTTTAGATTATCCCAGTGTAGGGGGGACAGAAACCATCATGATGGCGGCAACCCTAGCAGAAGGGGTAACTATCATCGAAAACGCCGCTAGAGAGCCTGAAATCGTCGATTTAGCCAATTTCTGTAACAGTATGGGGGCAAAAATCAGAGGCGCAGGTACAGATTCCATCGTCATTGAAGGAGTTAAAATCCTACACACTACTGATTATCAGATCATACCCGATCGCATCGAAGCTGGTACATTTTTAGTAGCAGGGGCGATTACCCAATCAGAAATTTTAGTAACTGCGGTTAACCCAGAACATTTAATCTCTGTTATTTCCAAATTAGAAGAAATAGGCTGTAAAATTAAACGAGAAAGTGATACCGTTTTACGCACCATCCCCGGACATTTGAAAGGTAGTGACATTGAGACATTGCCCCACCCCGGTTTTCCCACAGATATGCAGGCACAATTTATGGCATTATTAACCATCAGCGAGGGTAATAGTGTTGTAACAGAAACAGTGTTTGAAAATCGCCTTCGTCACGTTGCCGAATTACAGAGAATGGGGGCTAATATAAAAGTAAAAGGTAATTCGGCTTTGGTATGTGGCGTTTCTCGTCTTTCTGGTGCGCCTGTAATGGCGACGGATTTGAGAGCCTCTGCCGCTCTAGTTTTAGCAGGTTTAGCCGCCGAAGGTACAACTATTGTACAGGGTTTACAACACCTCGATCGTGGCTACGAAAACCTTGAGCAGAAATTCCAGAATTTAGGGGCATCGATTCGGAGAATTAAGAATTAAAAATTAAGAAAAGAGGTTTCAGGTGTCAGGAGTTTTTTGTTGAGATTTTTCCCCCATCTTCCCCATCCTCCCCCACCTTCCCTCTCTCTCCCTACTCCCCAATACCCTAATAAAAAATAGTGTGAGGAAAAACTATGGCAGTACAATTACAACAGGCGATCGCCGTTGGTACATATATTTTAAGACAAAAATTACAAGGAAAAAAACGCTTTCCCCTAGTGTTGATGTTAGAACCCTTATTCCGTTGTAACCTAGCTTGTCCGGGTTGCGGAAAAATTCAACATCCCTTAGAAATATTAAAACAAAACCTTAGCCCTGAAGACTGTTTTAGGGCAGTAGAGGAATGTGGTGCGCCCATTGTCTCTATCCCCGGTGGAGAGCCTTTATTACACCCCCAAATCGCCGAAATTGTACAAGGATTGGTTGATCGCCATAAGTTTGTTTATCTTTGTAGTAATGGCATTTTGTTAGAAGAGAAACTCCATTTATTTAAACCTTCCCCTTATCTTACCTTTAGCATTCACCTTGACGGGTTAAAAGAAATCCACGACAAATGCGTTAATCGTGAAGGAGTATTCGAGACAGCAGTAAAAGCCATTAAAACCGCAAAAGCTAAAGGATTTAGAGTTTCTACCAATACAACCGTATTTGAAGGCACTGATCCCCAAGAAATACAAGAATTTTTCGACTTCCTCGAAAGTTTAAACACCGACGGCATGATGATTTCCCCCGGTTATAGCTATGAATGGGCTCCTGATCAAGAACACTTCCTGAAACGAGAGCAAACTAAAGACCTATTTAGAGAAATTTTGAATCCGTGGAAAAACGGCAAAAAAAATTGGAATTTCAACCATAATCCCCTATTTCTTGATTTTCTCATGGGAGAAAAAGACTACGACTGCACCCCATGGGGAAGCCCTAGTTATAGCGTCTTAGGATGGCAAAAACCCTGTTATTTAATGAATGAAGGCTATTATCAAACCTTCCAAGAATTATTAGATAACACCAAATGGGAAAACTACGGACAGAAAAGCGGTAATCCTAAATGTGCAGATTGTATGGTACATTGTGGCTACGAGCCCACTGCGGCAATGGATGCCTTAAATGTAGAAAATACAGGTAGGGCAATTAGCAGCTTATTTAGATAAGACATCTCCAACAATTAAAATTTTTCCTTGGTAGTTCGGGCTTCTAGCCCGAATTCGGTCGATGTCTATAAGATTATGATTAGGAGATGGGAGAATTAAGAGACAGGGGAAACATTTTCAATACTCCTAACTCCTGACTCCTGATTCCTGACTCCTGACTCCTGACTCCCATATTTTTCATTCTAAATTCTTATGAGTACAGTCTTACTTGTCGAGGATAGTATTCCAACAAGAAAAATGATTTCCGAATTATTAATCAAACAAGGTTTTAACGTAGAGGTAGCATCTGATGGCATTCAAGCCTTAGAAATATTACCCACCTTGAATCCTGATTTAGTGATTTTAGACATCATCATGCCGAAAATGAACGGTTATGAAGTCTGTCGCAAAATTAAATCAGATCCCCAAACTAAAGATTTACCAGTCATTATTTGTTCATCCAAAGGAGAAGACTTCGATCGCTATTGGGGTATCAAACAAGGCGCGGATGCCTATATTGCCAAACCCTTTCGAGAAAAAGAATTAATTGCAACCATTAAACAATTCATCAAAAAATAAAATACCTCTGTTGCTTCATGTACAATCTATTTTGCTCAATATCAGTTATTAATCCTTCGGGACAAATATAAATTGGCGATCGAAAGTATTAATATAAATACAAATAACACTAATCCCATGGTACAGGCATAACTAATATCTAATTCCTTAAAAGCCTTTTCATAGAGATAATAAACCACCGTTTTAGACGCATTACGAGGACCTCCTTGGGTAAGCAGATACACTTCCTCGAATACTTTTGTCGCACTCAACGCAGAAATTACAGCCACAAGCAAAATATAAGGAGCCATTAAAGGTATAGTAATATCAAGATGTTTTCGCCAACCATCAGAACCGTCGATCGCGCCTGCTTCGTATAATTCAGGGGAAATACTCTGTAACCCAGCTAAATAGATAACCATGTAGTATCCCAGTCCTTTCCAGATGGTGACAATCATCACGCTCCAGATCGCCCAATTTGGACTCGTTAGCCAAGGAATACCACGCTCTAAGCCCACACTAAACAAAAATTGGTTAAAAATGCCATTAGACCAGTAAAGAGCCTTCCATGCTAATCCTGCCACCACCATTGAAATCACTACAGGAGTATAGTAAGCTCCTCGAAACCAAGTAATACCCTTTAATTTTTGATTGACAACAATGGCTAAAACCAAAGAAAGAATTACTAAAGGGGGTACAACTCCGAGTAAGTAAATGAGAGTATTAACCAGAGTTTGTCGAAAAACCTTATCCTCTGACAACCGTTGGAAATTCTCCCACCCAATCCACTCAGGAGGTTGCGTTAAATCGTATTCATAACGGGTGAAACTGAGGGAAAAAGCCTGTATCGCAGGGAGAAAAACGATAATTGTCAGGATAATTAATGCAGGAAGCAAAAATAGATAAGGATTAAGAGTTTTTTGCCAACGGGAGTAAGTCATGTAATGAGTAATGAGTAACGAGTAGTGAGTAATGAGTGAAGAAATAATTTTTACTAACTTGCTTATTTTAGACAATACGAATTAAATTAAAACAAACTTCATTAATAATTTGTGTACTTATAGTTATATTTGTCTTGTTTGTTATCTTCGTCGCTATTTTTTGTTTTTCAACACTACTAGGATTTTTAGGTTCAAAAATAAAGCGATATAACCAGATGTTAGAGTCGATAAAACAATAATTTTTTTGATTAACGCTTATAAATTTCCTCCCTTGTTAAGGGTTTGAAATTGGGAATAACAAGCGGATTTTTGGTTAATCTGGCAATAATACCATTTTCAGGAAAACCCTTTTTAAATTCTTTTTTTGTTTGAACGTTAATTTGCACTAATTCTCCTTCTTGAAAATCACATTTATCTAAAGGGCGAAAAACTCCATGCTCAAAAACAGCATCAACATTTTTTACTTTCATAATTTCATCCTTATGATTAAATATTTAATTTCCTTATAATTTCTAATACCTAATTACCTATTTTAATTACTAAACACTCTAATTAAAGTGCCTTTGGGCGGTAAATCTTGAGGTTTAATGGTGGTTTGATTGCCTTGAATGAATTTTATCCCCATATTTTCTTCCTGTTTCGCCAATTCCAAAAACTCATCAACCCTCGCTAATTCACATTTTCCTGTTTCCGCTTTATCCGTTAAATATTGTGTGGGAAAAACAACCCTCGGATTTAAAGCCTTAATAGCGGCGATCGCCTCTTGGGCATTATAGGCTTTCGCACTCCCCCCTACTGGCACAAATAATATATCAGGAGAACCCATGAGAATACGTTGTTCAATATCAATGGGAGAAGCAATCCCCCCCAAATGAAGGATTCTTAAACCTCCTTGAGTCCATCGCCAAGCCACATTTTCCCCGAATCTTCTCCCCCCTTCTCGATCGTGCAGAGTTCTAATGCCCTGAAACTCGATCGCCTTCACTTGATATACCCCCGGTTCAACCATTAACTGAGGATTATTAGGCAAACCCGCCGCAGATCCTTCATCTAATAAACGACTGCTAATCATCACGATTTCAACCTCTGGATTCGGATTAGGGTATCGGGCAGTACACCCTAACGGCGTAAAAGGATTAACTAAAATTCTAGCTTGAGGATTACTAAAGACAAAAGCACTATGTCCTAACCACTGAATCGTTACCCCCGTATTATTTTGGGCAAAAACCGAAGCAGAATACTTACTGGTTAAAACAGTTGTCAAAAACCCACAGCTTGTGAGGCGAATCCAGTCACGGCGTTTCATAGTTATAAACCTAAATCTTTGAGAAAATTGCCTAATAATTTTAACCCAGAATCGGTGAGGATGCTTTCAGGATGAAATTGAACTCCTTGAATATGCTTAAATTCTCGATGGCGAATACCCATGATAATATTATCTTCTGTCCAAGCCGTTATCTCTAACACAGGGGGAATCGTCTCTTTTTCCACCATCAAACTATGATAACGAGTAGCAGTTAAGGGATTTGGCAAATCTTGAAAAACTCCAAGATTAACGTGTTGAATTGGCGAAGTTTTGCCGTGCATTAATACTGGTGCAGATACCACCTTACCACCAAAAACCTGTCCAATGGTTTGATGTCCTAAACACACCCCCAAAATGGGATAATCCTTACCTAAATGTGCCACCAAATCTACACAAATACCCGCCGAATCAGGTGTACCCGGGCCAGGGGATATGACGATCGCATCTGGCTTCAAACCAACAATATCCGCCAGAGAAATCTGATCATTACGAAAAACCGTGATTTCCCCTGCCACTGGATAGTTAGTAGCCAATTCCCCCAAACACTGTACCAGATTATAGGTAAAACTATCGTAATTGTCGATAACCAGAATCAACCTGTTTTCTCCTCTGTCTAATTTTTAGCCTAAGATTGAGATTATTAAGTCTATCCCATGAGGTAACAAAATAAAACCAGCCACTAATAAAGAAGCAAGAGAAGCGATTAAAACCGCCCCGGCGGCACAATCTTTAGCAATTTTGGCTAACTCATGATAAGACTGCTTGACGGTAAGATCAACTACCGACTCTAAAGCCGTATTTAACAACTCTAAAACCATTACCATAGCACAAGTTAAGGAAATTAAAGCCATTTCCACCGTGGTAGCACGAAGATAAAAACCCAATCCTAAAGCCACCATAGTCATTAAGGTATGAATCCGAAAATTGCGCTGAGTCACGAAAGCATATTTAACTCCCTGCCAAGCATACTTAAAACTCGATCCCAGACTGTTAGCAACTTTCCAAGCTAAATAACGTTTTTCTGACTTATAGTGATAAGTGTTATCGGAGGAGAAATTGTGAGTTTTCGGCGGTGAAAGATATTGCGGAGAATCACTTTCACAAACTTCAGGATTATTACTGCTGACAAATTGAAATTTAGGCATATTATTAACTTTTATTAAATTTCTTTGATTCCGATTCTTAAGTATAAGCTGATTGTTCAACCACAGATTATGTTCCCATGGTGAAATTCTAGCTATATTTCTTGGAAATTGAACATTTAATTGTTGTAACAACATTAATTACTGAGATTTGTGAGCAAAATAACACCACAGAATCATTCTTTTCGAGCTAGAATGAAAATCTAAAAAAGACCATCTAAAGGGATTTATTTCGGGAAGCAAAATAAGTGGCACTATCAAATCAACTCATGGGAGAAGGCAGTAGATTACAGAAACACACTAGCGAAGTAGCTCAAGATGTGTTACGCATGGGGGCTTTAGTAGAGGAATCTTTTCGCTATAGCCATAAAGCCTTGTTTGAAGGAGCATTAGAAACAGTACCTCTAATTGCGAGTCAAGATATAGAAATCGATCGCTACTACCGCCATATAGAAATGCGATGCTCCACTATTTTAAGCCTACAATCTCCCGTCGCTCAAGATTTAAGAATTCTGAGTGCCTTTATGCAATTAGTCAGAGATTTAGAAAGAATTGGAGACTATGCCAAAGACTTAGGGCAAATCGCCATTAAATTAGCCCTTTACCCCCCTCATTCCTGTATGTCAGAATTGTCTATTATGTCAAAACAAGCACAAATGATGTTAGCCAAAGCAATGATTGCCTTGAGTGAATTAGACTCCGAGGCAGGAGAAAAAATTAAATATCTTGACGATACTGTCGATACTGCTTATGAAACCCTTTATCAAACTCTAGCACAACAGAGAGACATCAAAGGAGTGGTTGAACCTATTATCTTACTGGCTTTAGCTATTCGTCACATCGAAAGAATGGCTGATCATGCCACAAATATAGCTCAAAGAGTCTCTTATGTCGTCACAGGACGAAGAAATTAAGACTCTCTTGGATTCTACTAAAATAACAATAATTGATTCTCCCCCCAGTCATGAATTTTTTAATCAAGATGCGATCGCTGTTTCCAGTGTAATGCTAATGCAATCAAGGTATAATGGTATAGCTTCTTTTAAAAATACGGCCTCTGCTATTACAAAAATTTTTGGCGTTGCATCATTGCGGGATGAGATAGCAATCCTAAATGATTCGTGAGATTATAGTTAATATAAGAATTTTTGCAACAACCATCTATCAAATAGAGAAACAATGGTAAACACAGAAACTATCACCCCAAAAAAACCAGATTGGTTAAGAGTAAAAGCTCCTCAAATTCAGAGAGTAGGCACAGTTAAAGATATTTTAAGAGACTTAGAATTAAATACCGTCTGTGAAGAAGCATCTTGCCCCAATATAGGAGAATGCTTTAATGCTGGTACTGCTACATTCTTAATTATGGGTCCTGCTTGTACCCGTGCTTGTCCTTATTGTGACATAGATTTTGATAAAACACCCAGAGGATTAGATGAAACTGAGCCGTTACGATTAGCAGAGGCGGTAAAACGTTTAAAATTAAATCATGTGGTGATCACTTCTGTAAATAGAGATGATTTACCCGACGGCGGTGCTTCTCAGTTTGTGGCTTGTATCGAAGAAACCCGTAAAACTTCCCCTCACACAACTGTTGAGGTATTAATCCCTGATTTATGCGGTAATTGGGAGGCTTTAGCAACCATTTTAAAAGCTCAACCCGAAGTGTTAAACCACAATACGGAAACTGTGCCTAGATTGTACCGTAAAGTGCGCCCTCAAGGCGAATACCTGCGATCGCGCCTTTTGTTGGAAAAAACTAGAGAATTATCCCCTAAAACCTATACAAAATCTGGGATTATGGTAGGCTTAGGAGAAACCGATGAGGAAGTGAAACAGGTAATGCTAGACTTGCGTAAAGTTGACTGCAATATTATTACCATTGGGCAGTATTTACAACCTTCCTCCAATCATTTAGCCGTCAAGGAATTTATTACCCCTGAGCAATTTAAAGCATGGCAAGAATACGGAGAGAGTATCGGCTTTTTACAAGTGGTTTCTACCCCTTTAACCAGAAGTTCATATCATGCAGGAGAAGTGAGAAGATTAATGGCAAAATACCCTCGCTGATAATACCTGAGTTCGAGATAAGAAAAAATGATGAAAGGGAGAGGGGAGAAGGGGAGAAATTAGTTTTAATTTCTCACATAAGATTTAACCTGAGTTCGACATAAAATCTTAAGTGATGAAATGTGTCAGGTATCAGGCGATGCACTGAGGGTAGCCGAAGTGTGTTAGGTGTTAGGTTAAAGAATTGATAAAAAACTTATGTTTATTGATTTTATTGTTTTTCAGTACCTTAATTGACTAATCAATCTTAAAAAAACCCCCCTGAAACCTGCAACCCGAAACCTGAAATCTACCTAAATCAACAATCCTTATATCGAACTGAGGTAAGATTTAGGATTGCTATATCACATTTGAGTCGGTTGAATTTTGACTAATTCTACTTCTTTTTCGTCTCCCGGTTCAAAACGAATAGCTGTACCTGCGGGAATATTTAAGTGCATATCCATCGTCAGGGGGCGATCGAATCTTAGGGCTGAATTGACTTTTGCAAAAGGAAAATGAGAACCGACTTGGATGGGGCGATCGCCCGTATTGGCAACGATAATTTTTAAAGTTTCTCTACCTTGATTAAGCTCGATCGTGCCTTCTTGAGTAAATATTTCACCCGGTATCATAGTTTATTTAGAAATAAAGATATATTTATCGATAATATTTTATATTGTAAATTGACTTCTTAGGTATGTTATGGAATGAAAGTATCCAATAGACTTCTCCAGAAATCGGGCTAGAAGCCCGAAATACTGTGAAAAAATGTTAATTTTTGGAGATGTCTAATATTAGTGTTTCTTACATTGTCAAAATAATCACATTTAGTCTCCACGACAGCCGTAAGTTTAGTAGGGCAGTGTCAATATATTCATTCTCTCTAAATTCCATTAAAATGAAAGACGAGATGGTCGGGAAAATAAAATACCAATGAAGCATAAAATATCTCTTGGACAGAATAAATGGCAGAAACTTATCTTTCTCATTTTAGGACTATTAATATTTTCTCTAACTTCTAACCTAGATACTAATTATTATATAAGAAATTACTTATTAATTATCGAAATTAAAACGGTTTTGCTTTTATTCTACTGGTTATCTTACCAAAAGAAAAATAAAGATCAATAAAAAAATTAAGTTGTTTATAGCAATTATGAAACAGAAATTAGCAGCCGCCTTTCTTGCCTTTTTTTTAGGGGGATTTGGAGTTCACAAATTTTATTTAGGTCATAATTTTGCAGGAATTTTGTACCTATTATTTTTTTGGACTTTTGTTCCCTCTATTTTAGCTATTTTTGACTTTTTTGGCTTACTTTTGATGTCAGATAAAGCCTTTAATGCTAAATATAATCTACAGGGAATGAATCAATTTAATGCTCTTAATCCTTCTCAAAATGATAGTATAGATAAGTTGAAAAAATTAAAAGAACTTTATGATCAAGGTATCATTACAGCAGAAGAATATGAAGAAAAAAGAAGAAAATTTTTAGATTTGTTATAGAAAAAAAAGCAGTATTGGAGAATCAAATAAGTGTCTAATAAAAATTGGTTTGACAAAATACCTCAATGGATTTGGTGGTCATTATTTCCTTATTTTGGTGGTTTTTCGTTTATCTATGCAGGTTGGAAAATAAAAAATAATCGTTGGTATTTATGGGGAATTGGTTTTGTCATGGGTTCAATAATTATTGGCAGTATTTTAGGAGACTTAGTTTTAATTATGCCCTTAATTCAATTAGCAACTGCTTTTAAATTTAAACAAGAATATTTAGTCAAAACTGCACCAAAAGGGGTATTAATTCCTTCCTTTGAAATTGCCCAATTAATGGCAGAATATAAAGGGCAAATAGACATTAATAATTGTTCTCAAGATGATTTAGTTTATGGTTTAGGTTTACCCATTGTTTATGCCAATGATTTGCAAATTTTCAAACAGGAAGGTTATATGTTTACCCATTTAGAAGAATTAGCGGATTTAGTAGGTATTCCTGAGCAAATTTTACGCAGAATTGAGCCTTTAATCATGTTTACTTATGATATTAATAAAGAGGGAGATATTTCTTGGCGACGTTTAAATAGTTTTTCTCTTGACGAATTAATTGTGAATGGGATCGATCATGAAAATGCAACAAAAATAGTTTCAGAGAGAAACAGTAAAGGGGCTTATAAGTCTCTTTTAGATGTAAAAAAACGAACAGGAATACCTATTAATATTTATAGTCATTTAGTATAATAAAAATAAATAAAATTCTGGTAAAAATCATGATTTTTTTACTGTGAAACAGTCATCTTGCCTGTGTTTCTGGAGATGTCTAATGTATAAATTCTCTGTTACTTAATCAAAAATTTATGAAAATAAGATCCTTCGTAAGATCCCCCATAACCCCCCTTAATAAGGGGGGAATTAAAACTTAATTAAATCTTAATAAGGGAGAAATTAAATTTAAAATTATGGTATAATGTTATCCTAATAAATAATCAATTAATTGATAGAATTAGTTTATGACAGATACAATTTTTGGTAAGATTATTCGGCGGGAAATTCCTGCTAATATAGTTTATGAAGATGATTTATGTTTGGCTTTTAAAGACATTAATCCTCAAGCACCAACCCATATTTTAGTTATTCCGAAAAAACCCATTGTTTGCATTGATGATGCTCAATCTGAGGATCAAAATTTGTTAGGGCATTTATTATTAACCGTGAAAAAAGTGGCGGCGGAAGCTAATTTAACTAATGGTTATCGAGTCGTAATTAATAATGGTAATGATGGAGGACAAACAGTAGATCATTTGCACGTACATATCTTAGGCGATCGCCCCTTAAAATGGCCTCCCGGATGATGGCAGGGCTGTTTCCAAGTAAAAAATTAGGTTAGCTAAGATCAAGTGAGGGTAAAATTTACAAGGATTTTTTTCTATTAGTTAAAACGTTATAAACCAAAATCCTCCCATCCCCCTCTCTCCCTATCTCCCCCTCTTTTTTCAATCACCCCTAATAACTAATTCCTAATGGAATCACCCATTTCTGATAAAATCTTAATAAATTTTAAAAATATGTAAATAAAATTAATAATATAATGAGAATATTAGTAATTGGGGCAACGGGAACCTTAGGCAGACAGATAGTGCGTCATGCTATAGATCAAGATTATACCGTGCGTTGTTTAGTGAGAAATCGAGGCAAAGCAGGATTTTTAAAGGAATGGGGTGCAGAATTAGTTAAGGGTGACATAAGTGAAACTAGCAGTCTTGAAAGTGCTTTAGAAGGGGTTGATGCGGTAATCGATGCGGCAACGGCAAGAGCGACAGATTCTTTAACCATTAAGCAAGTTGACTGGGAAGGCAAGGTTAACTTAATTCAAGCCTGTGTTAAAGCAAAGATCGATCGCTATATCTTTTTCTCTGTCTTGAATGCTGAGAAATTTGAGGATGTACCGTTAATGAATATTAAGGATTGTACAGAATCATTTTTGAAGGAATCGGGATTAAACTATACTATCTTTAAAATCGGCGGTTTCATGCAAGGTTTAATCGCTCAATACGGTATTCCTATTCTCGATAATCAACCAGTGTGGGTAAGTGGTGAAAATACTCCTATTGCCTATATGAATACTCAAGATATGGCAAAATTTGTCGTTAAAGCCTTAGAAATCCCTGAAACTGCTAATCATACTTATCCTTTAGTGGGTAGTCGAGCTTGGACGGGAGATGAGATAATTAAACTGTGTGAGCGTTTATCTGGTAAAACTGCGAAAATTTCCCGTATTCCCATCGGTTTACTTCGTTTCTTGCGCGGTTTCAGCCGTTGGTTTAAGTGGACGAGAAATGCCTCTGACAGGTTAGCTTTTGCAGAAGTTTTAGCCAGTGGTATCCCTTTAGATGCACCGATGGATGAGGTTTATCAAACCTTTCAAGTTAATCCTCAAGAAATCACTACTTTAGAGGCTTATTTACAAGAATACTTCGATCGCATCATGAAGAAAATTCGGGAAATTGACTACGAGAAAAGTAAAATGAAGAAACGGAAGAAAAATAGCTTTTTTAAGTAAACTGTAGGGGTTGAATAATGTTCAACCCATCTAAATCCCTTGTTTTATTTTTTGTTAACAGGAAAAAGTGGAATTAATGACCAATAATTTATCAAATAAATATAGAAAAACTTTATTGCTGTTGGTATGTGTTTCCTTTTTGATTTTAGTTCCGTCATTTTTACTGCTAATAGCTTCATCATGGAACAGTGATGACTACTTCATTGCTAAAGTGTATCAAATTAATGGTATAAGTGGCTTATCAGAAAGAATTTTTACATGGAGTCCACGATTTTTTTCTGAAATAATCTTGTATGTATATTACAATATTGTTCCGTGGTTAGGAAAACCTTTCACTGGAGGCATGATATTCATAACTTGGCTATTTCTTCTCAGTTCGATCTTTATTTTTACAAGAAATACAATTCAAGAAAATAGTTTATTTTTACAGAATAAAAAACAAAACTTAGTTAGTGGTAATACCGACACAAAAAAGGCAAATATCTCCCTAAAAATATTATTGCCACTGCTACTGATATTAATTTTTTTCCTTTATTTATTAAATAGTCAAATACCCAATGCCATGTTTTATTTGGTGGTGGTTTCTACGGCTTATGTTTCAACCTTAGCAGGAATAATATTTAATCTCAATTTTTTCATAAATAAAAGTAGTTCTCAAAATATTACTGTTACAAATCTTTCATCATTTATTGTTTTTGGTACTATTACATCATCCTCATGGGAAATGGGAGCGATTTATCAACTTTTTGTAAGTGCTTTTATCTTTATTTTGTTGCTATTAAATAGTTTATTAAATAAATTTAATTACTTACCTTTTTCTGCCCTAGATAAATTTAATCGGTGGAAATTATGGATTGGCAATTTAATACCTTTTTCTCTTTCTTTATATGTTTTATTTCTACTGCAATCTAACAGAGTGGGTTCCGTGGAAGCAAATAATATTGAATCTTCACTTACGGGCAATTTTAAAGACAGTTTAAGTATAACTTTTATACAATTTTTTAAGGAACAGTTTTTCTTAAATAATCCCACGGGGGAAACCCAGACAGATTTTTATTCTTTTACTTATAGTATTGCGTATAAATTAGGTTTTTTAATTTTAATAACAATCTTATTTTATCAGGCAAAAGTTAAACTAAATAAAATCACTACAAATGCTTGTTTGTTATCTATTCTTCCTTTACTAATCACTAATTTTATAATCACTTTTTCTGCCTATTATCAATTAGGAATAAATACTTACGATAGACAAAATAGTTTTAAATCAGCATTAATAGGATTAATCATATTGCTAATTGCGTTAATTACTGCTTCTTTACTGTCTTCTAAAGAAACTAAAATCAAGAATAAAATTAATATTTATTGGTTACTGAATTTACCTATTACTTTGCTAATAACTTTCTTTTTTACTTTAACACTTTTAGTAAATTTGCAGTTTAATAATCTTAAAAAAGATCTGGTTAATTTTCATGATTTTGTTCTCAGTAACACTCACAATTGGCAAGTAAGTTTTAATGATGATAAATCATTTATTGCATATATTCAAGTACCTTCATTTTACATTTTTAGAATGTATTTAGAGCCGGGGGTTTATCCTTCTTGTGATAAATTAGACAACGAAAAAGCTACTAGATACCTCTCTTATTTTGATAAGCAAAAATTATATGCTTCCTCTTTAGAAACACTAACAATAAATAATAAATTGAGGGAAACTGCTAAGGAAATTAAAAGTCTTGAGAATAAGATTCATTTTAGTTGCTTCTTTCCCTTTATGAATCCTTTTGGAAATGTTGAGCAGATTAGTGGTATAACACATTCAGGTCAAATTATCGAAATAAATATTAATGACACAGTAGAAATATTAGGTTGGGCAATTAATCCCGACAAAACTAGAGCAAAAAGGATAATTATTACAGTAGAAAATGAAGAAAATTTTTTAGTTCATATTCCCCTAGATATTTCTCGGGCTGATGTAGCACAATATTTTGAAAATGAAAATTTAATCAATTCGGGATGGAAAGCAAAATTAACTCCTTCTCCTGACTGGGATGGGCAAACTCTTAACTTTAAAGTTTGGACTTATGATCCTGATACAAAAATAGCTAATTTTAACCAAGACTTTGTTCTCAATTTTTCTGCTAATAAGTAAAATGAATAGTAATCAATTAGTTATTAAACTTGTTATAATAGCGAGAATAATCAAAATTCTATTTTAATTTAACTAACTATATATAATTACCTATAAATCCTCATTAACTAATTGAATATGACTCTTACCTATCAAAAAACCATCGCCGATGAAGTGCGTCAAGATTTCCCCTTACTTAACCAAAAAATTAACGGTAAACCCCTCATATATTTTGACAATGCTGCCACATCCCAAAAACCGAGAATGGTCATAGATGCGATCGCACATTACTATGAGTATAATAACGCAAATGTGCATCGAGGAGCTCATACTTTAAGCGGAAGGGCAACGGATGCCTACGAAGGCGCACGGGATAAAGTAGCGACATTCATCAATGCCAAGAGTCGCAATGAGATTGTTTATACTCGCAACGCCACAGAAGCCATTAACCTAGTTGCCTATAGTTGGGGTTTAGATAATCTTAAGGAAGGAGATGAGATTATTTTATCGGTGATGGAACACCATAGTAATATTGTTCCTTGGCAAATTATCGCTCAAAAAACTGGTGCAGTGATTAAGTTTGTGAAGTTAACCCCGACGCAGGAATTTGATTTTAACCATTATCAATCCTTACTCTCAGAGAAAACTAAATTGGTTTCTGTGGTTCATGTTTCCAACACTTTAGGTTGCATTAATCCTGTTACTGAGATTATCACTTCTGGGAGGGAAAAAGGAGCAAAAATTCTCATCGATGCTTGTCAGAGTTTACCCCATTTACCCATCGATGTACAGGCAATGGATTGTGATTGGCTTGTAGGTTCAGGGCATAAAATGTGTGCTACCACGGGGATTGGCTTTTTATACGGTAAAGAGGAAATCTTAAACGCTATGCCTCCTTTTCTGGGAGGAGGTGAAATGATTGCAGAGGTATATTTAGATCATTTTACCTGCGGTGAATTACCTCATAAATTTGAAGCAGGTACACCAGCCATAGGAGAGGCGATCGCACTTGGTACTGCAGTGGATTACTTGAGTAATATTGGCATGGAGAGAATCCACCAATACGAGGAAGAATTAACGGCTTATTTATTTAAGCAATTAAAGGAGATACCAGACTTAAGCATCTATGGGAATCAACCCCCCCCAGAGGGTAAAGGAAGGGCAGCCTTAGCGGCATTTAATGTCAAAGATATTCACGGTAGCGACTTATCCACATTACTCGATAATGACGGTATTGCTATTCGTTCAGGTCATCATTGTACGCAACCTTTACACCGTTATTTAAACATATCTGGTAGTGCGAGGGCAAGTCTTTATTTTTACAATACCTTTGCAGAAATTGATGCTTTTATCTTTGCTTTAAAAGAGACTATTGATTTCTTTAAATAATTTGACTCTTATTTTTCATTGTGATAAATTACCTCTTAAAAAAGGTTTCAGGTGTTAAGTTAAATGAAAACGGTTAATTGATCGACTTATCAATTCCCGATCGCACCCCTCCTTAGCCAAACCTGAGTTCGACATAAAATCTTAAGTGATGAAAGGTGTCAGGTATCAGGGGAT
>CAYPDC010000039.1:0-31512 GCA_964409355.1 uncultured Cyanobacterium sp. | reverse complement strand
CATCACCCCATGCCTCCCCAACTCCTAACTCCCAACTCAGGCAGGCGGAGGACTCCATAAACCAATTTCAAATAGATCTCTTGTACCAGTAAAACCTTGCCCAAGAAATAAGAGTAAGGCTAAACAATTAAGAATGATGTGAATATTGCGCCATTTTAAGGATTTATCTCGGTAAATATCATCAATAATTGCCACAGAAAAAATCATTAATAAAGTAACAATTACACCATAATAATAGTGTGACCAATACCATTCATTAGTACGGCGAAAAACCCCGTCTTGACAACCTAAAATAAGGACTCCCATCCCACTTAACGTGGCAAAAGTTCCTCGCCATAATTTATTTCTAGCAAGAAATAAGAGGATAAAAGTAATAATGGTAAAAAGGAAAATGAGAATTAAAAAAATGAATTGAAAAGTATTAGTTGACCAAAGAGTATTTTTAATGATATTCTTGGTAATAATCGGTCTTGCTAATCCAATTAGACTAACTATCACTACGGCGGTAGATAACCATTTACCGATTTCTACATGGTTTTTACCCACCAGAGGGGGTATTTTACTTTTTTCTCCCGTTTTTATTTGTAGTCTTCTTTGACGGGTTTCCCATGCAAAATAGGAAACTATACCAATAAGAGGGAAAACACCAATTACGACTAACGTAGGATGAATTAGAAGCGAAAATTGTTCTGCTGTCATGGTTTTCTGAGGGTATTAAATAATCTTGATCAGAAATGGACAATTTTAACTTTATTCTAATCAATGTTCCTGAAAATTAAGTGAAGACTAACTGAATATTAAATTAATTAAGGTTTTATCGTCTCTAAACGGGTTACTGTCAGTTGAAAATTACCGTTCCCTGTTTGTCCAAAAGCCCTTACTCTAATGATATACTTTCCTGTTTTGGCAATGCGAGTAAATAACAGCGAATTTGTACTACCGTCTGGTGCGTCATCATTTTCCGCAATAATCGTACCATCTTCAGACATGAGATATACTATTGTATCAAATTCATCGGATATAAGATCGATCGCAATTTGTTCACCTTTTTGCAAAATTATATAATAATCTCTCGCAAATCCTCCTTCTCCCGTCGGAATATCATCGGCAGTCAGTTTGTCATTGATAGCTTGATTTTCGGGGATGGGTATGGGATTGTATATTTTAGCTTGAGCAATATACGAATTGTTACTTTGGGAATGCTCTAAAATCTCACCCTGTGCGATCGCATCTTTTCCCCATAAATAGAGATAAATAATAGAAAAAAGTAAATAAAAAAAATGCAAAAAAGTTTTATTAATCATATTTTTTTATGACAACTTAATTAATAAAGAGAGGAATTTCTAAAATAAATTCACTGCCATTATAAGACTGATTTTCTAACCAGTAAAAAGGGCTAATTAACTTGATTTGGATCTTGATTTTATCGGCTAATTCTTTAACAATAGCTAATCCTAATCCTGTGCCTGATATATTACTATTTTCTTGGCTACCTCGGTAATGTCTTTCAAAGATCTGTTTTTGCTCATTGAGGGGGATACCATAACCTGTATCGGCGATTTTTACTATAATTTTTTCTGCTTTATTTTCCTCCATTTCTATTTTTACTTTACCATTATTAGGGGTATATTTTACCGCATTATCCAATAAGTTATTAATGATTTCTCTCAAAGCTTTTTGATTAGTTAAGATGGATTCAGTTTGAATATTAATATTTTCTAAGATAGCAATATTTTTTTCTTGGGCAATAATTTTGATATTTTCGATAATTGGTTCGATAATTGATAGAATATTTACGGTTTCTAAATGCTCTATTTTTTCCGTTAAAAAAAAGCTAGTGTGAGGATTATTTAAAGTGACAATTTCTTCAAGATCTTTCCCCTGCCATTGTTGACTAAAATCGGCAATTAATTCCTTGATGCGATCGCTCTCTCGATAAATACTTTGACTGATGTTATAATTAGGATCATCGATCAAAAGACGTTTTAATAATAATTTAGCAAAAGTGTGAATAGCGGTTAAAGGATTGCGTAATTGATGTAAAAAATCATCTAAATGATCATTTTCTAATTGTCGAAATTGTTGTAATTGAGTTAATTTTGTTTCAGTTATTTGTTGTTTTTCTTCTAAAATCCGTGCAATGGCAATAGTGTTAGTAATTTCTTTTATTTGTAAAATTTCTGTGGATTGCCAAGGAGAATTTTTGCGGGTAGTAGCCAATAAACCTAAAACAATATTTTGATAGATTAAAGGTAAAATAAGTTGATGAGGTGCGTGAGAGTTAGGATAATAATTAATTAAAGGTTCACTGTTATTGTGATCATCTAAAACATCAGAAAAACTGTTTTCCCATGAGTTTTCTGGTAGAGGTAGTAAAGAGGGATTATTATTACTAGAAAAAGGATCAGGATACACTAAAATAGGAATTAATTTCGGTTCTTCTGTGTGATTATCTGTAAGATAAATAGCGCTTTGTTGGGCAAAAAATTTAGTAAATAAGAGATTTAATTGAGAGTGACAAAGTTGGATAAATTCATCACTAATTTTGATATTGTCATCATCTTTATTCATTATCTTTAGGTGTTTGGTTTTAGGAGAAGTAATAAGTAATAGGGAATATCTCATAATCCGCCAAGAAATAAATTTCATGGCTTATAGCTTAAGTCGGCTAAAGCGACTAATTTCAATATTAATTCATGTACGATAGGTAAAATTAAATCATTAAAAACAATCTTTATTAAATCGCTTTAGGTGATTTCTGACAACAAATATACCAGTATGATCCCCCCTAACCCCCCTTAACAAACAGGGTTTTTTCATTCTCAAATTTTTAGCTTGGATAGAGTAATGAGTTTTTACTGTTGATTGCGGAAAATTGATTTAATACATTTTTTTCCTCTTAATAAATTAAATATTAGTTAAAAACCTAATTTTTTCTAGCAAAATTGAGTTAAATTTATTTAACGATCTCTATTAGCAATGAAATTCATTTCATTGTGAGATAAGGGTTTTGAGTCATCAACCGCTTTGCAATAAATTGGCAAAGCTAATAGATAACGTTCAATGAATTGAACTAATAAAATTCAATTTTACCTCGACTTTGAAAAAACCCTGTTTAACAAAGGGGAAATTAGTAAAAACTGCCTCAATCCCTAATGGGGGATGCCGTGCCATGCAATACCATAAGGTTGAATAGCATCATTTTCCCTTTCTGTAAATTTTACCCTGATTTGATACTCTCCTGTCACGGGAATAGGGCAGAAAATATGTTCAACACTATCAACTTCACTGACAGATGAACAAATTATTTCTTGCTTACTATTATTATTAATTAAGAATAAATCTAAATTATTTAAACCTTGATTAATAAACTTTTCTCCTAAGTCATATTGTTGATTATTATTTTTGTCATCTAGTTCAATTTTTCTCTGCCATGTTAAAGTTATACTAATAAAACTTTTTGCTTTTAAAGAAGCATTAATTACATAGTCATGAACAGTGTTTTCCTCAATTTTATCATAATTACAGCCAATTATTGGTACTTTTTGTTTATAACTCCATTGCCCTGCTGATAATTGATTATAAGCTCTCATGGCGTTTAAATGACCTGTTCCCATTTCTATATCAAGGGGAATTGCAGGGTTTAAATAAGCGTCACTTTTCAACCAATCAGTATTTTTTTGGGTTAAAACTGTCCTCGTCATTCCCAATAAATTCCCATCTCCTTTATCTTCCAATTTGTCAGCAGAATTGAGTAAAACTGCTTTCATTACCTCTGCTTGGCGATAATCGGTATTAACCAGTTTTTTTTCTGTAAATAATCTATTTCCTGCCTCCTGCAATAAAGCAACCGTCCCTGTAATGTGAGGAGCTGCAAAGCTACTACCTGACACGGTTTCTCTCTTTCCTTGTAGATTATAAACTCGGATGCGATCGCCCGGGGCGAGTAAGCTGACACTACGACGATTACCGACATTAGTTTCTTGGGAAATCAAGGCTTTAGCGACACCACCAACGGGAATAACGCTAAGATTAGCAAAGTCAACTTTACGAAAAACCCCATCTTGACGACGACTATAGGCAGTAGTGATACCATTATAATTATCGGTTGGGATAGGAATACCGCCCATACCTTGATTACCAGCTACCACATATAAAACATTATGCACCCTAGCAGACCAATCGAGACATTGAGTAAATAAAGCATTACCATCGAGAATCGGTTTGTCTCTTTCATCCCTTGCCAAAGACTCGCCAAAACTGAGATTAATCGCCCTAACACTGTTGCCATTTTGGAGGGCAATATGTTGGATAGTTTGACATTCTTCGGGCTGTTTTGCGGTTTTCAAAGAGCCGATCGCACCTACATAAAGATTAGCAGAGGGAGCAACTCCGGTCAATTGTTTAGTCTGACTAACCATAACTCCTGCCACCATCATGGCATGATTATCAATATGAGTATCAGAAATAGCGAATTGATCACGGTAAAATAATCTCACGATGGGCAATTTGCGATGAAGGGGGGGAAGTTTATCCAAACCAAATTTTTTTGGTCTGCCGATTTCCACTTGCCCTATACTAATTTTACGCCCTAATAAATTATAGGGGGCTTGATGTAATCTTTTAGCATCAATACCCTTTTCCGAGAGAGAATCATCCAAAGAGTATGCCACCAAAGTGTAACTAAACCAAGATAACCCCGTCAGTAGAATTAAATCGATTCGTTTCATTCAATCTTAAGCTAAATCGTGTCCCGCATCAAGGATGGCTTGTTTAATAATTTCTTCTGCTTTTTGAGTGGTGACATTAACCATTTTTGTTTTGACATCAATATTAATTTCTGCCACGTTATCGACATTTTGAATAGCTTTAGTAATGGTTTTTGCACAAACCTCACAAGCTATACTAGGAACATTTAAAATAATATTTGCCATATTTTATAGTTAATAGTTAGTAGTTTATAGTTTATAATTGTTCATTGTTACTTAATAAACCTTGCTTCTAAGGATTGCTTCTGTAACTCACCAACTTGTTTTTCTAAATGTTCGATGCGATCGAGCAGAGTTCGGATCACTTTTGCCTCAGAATCTGGTAAATTACTATGATCGAGGGGATCTACTTTTGCCCCCGCACGGTAAACAATTCTACCGGGTATGCCCACTACTGTACAATCAGATGGAACATCTTTGAGTACAACTGAACCAGCACCGATTCTAACTTCATTGCCGATCAAAATATTACCTAAAACCTTTGCACCAGCACCAACAACGACATTTTCGCCGAGGGTAGGATGTCTTTTACCGTTTTCCTTACCTGTACCACCGAGGGTGACTCCTTGATATATTAAGCAATAATCCCCTAAAATCGCAGTTTCACCGATTACAACGCCCATACCGTGATCTATAAAAACCCCTTTCCCGATGGTAGCACCCGGATGAATTTCGATGCCAGTAAAAAAGCGCCCGAAATGAGATAACAGACGGGGGATGAGTGGTAAACCGAGATTGTATAGCCAATGGGAAAAACGATGCAACAATAATGCCTGTAAACCAGGATAGCAGAGTAAAACCTCTAACCAATTGCGCGCTGCGGGATCTCTTTCAAATATTATGTTAAAGTCAGCGATCATTGATGAAAACACGGTTAGTTAGTTTTTGTGATAATTTACCTCTTATTCTATCACGATCTTCTCCCCTCGTTAAACAGGCTTAGGCGAAAACAGTTTCTACCTTTTGATTATTCTTCATTGATGTTAGCCAATCTTATTAATTCCTCAAAATTAAGTTGATCCGTCAAAAACTTTAAAGAGTCTCTGATTTTTTGATACTCTGGAGGAATTTCATTAATAGACTGTAATATTTTGTCGTATCTAGCACCTAAGGAATCACAAAAAAGTTTCCGTCGCCATAAATCACCCATAAAATTTAGATCTTCAGGCTTTAATACTACAATTTCTTGACTTTTTTGACCGTATGGTATCGTACATTGCCACTGAAATTTAATATTTAAACAGGATTCTATTTTTTGCCAAAAATCAGCAATATTCAATGGTTTTAAGATAATATCATCAAAACCGAGAGATGTAAGTTCATTGTTTTCTAGCAGAGAACAATTAGTAATTAAAGCAATAATTATGCTATTATATGGGCTATTTGATTCTATATCTCTAATTATTTCTATTATTTTCAGATGGCGACTATTTAGGCTAGGGATGTCCATTAAAATCAGATGTGGTTGCCATTTTTGGTAAATTTGTAAGACTTGTTCTGGATTGTTTGCCTCCTTAAGCTCAAAATTAGTTTTTATTTCTTGGAAAAGATTAACAATAAGTTGACTGTTTAAAGAGTTTTTTTCTAATACTAATATTTTTTTGGGAAAAGGAGAAGATTCCACCCCTACTATTTTAGCGATGTTAGTTTCCACTTCCCCCTGATAGGAAGATTGTACCGATTGACATATCATGTTAAATTCAAATTTACTACCCTGAGAGAACTCACTACTGACTTTAATTTCTCCTCCCAATAAACTAGCATAAGTTTGACAAATGGTTAACCCTAAACCACTACCTTCTCCCGATTTTTGCCCAACACTTCCCTGAGTAAAAATCTCAAAAATCTTGTCTAATTCGTTGGCTGGAATCCCTACTCCCGTATCTGCGATCGCAAACTGTATGTTAACATTCTCTTCCTTACCTCCCCCCCTTATTAAGGGGGGATTAAGGGGGGATTGACTTATTACGGAGGAATTAACGGGAGAGACTTCTTCCTTCACCTCATCAACATCTTGAAAAGAATTATCAATTACTTTCACTGTTAATGTTACTGAACCTTGATGAGTGAATTTAATGGCATTATTTACTAAATTACTAATGATAGATCCTAATTTCCCCTGATCCGTTTCGATATAATCAGGTAAATCGGATTCCTTAATTAAAATAAAGTCTATATTCTTGTTTCTGGCTTTCAGGGTAAAAATTTCCTCAAGATTGTGCAGAAAATCAAGGAAATTAAAGGGATGGTTATTAACACTTAATTTACCAAACTCCATCTTCGATAAATCCAAAATTTCGTTAATCAGGGATAATAAATTTTCTCCCGACTGATTAATAGTTTTAATATATTGTCTGTGTTTAGGAGAACTATGATCATCAAAACTCATCAGTTGAGTAAAACCTAAGATAGCATTAAGGGGAGTGCGTAACTCATGACTCATATTCGCCAGAAAAAGACTTTTCGCTTCGGATGCTTCCTCCGCTTGTAATTTAGCCTGTTTTAATTCTCTTTCCGCTTGTTTGCGATCGGTTATATCCTGAAACATTCCCAAAATACCGATAACATTACCTTTCTCGTCATGGATTGGTGCTTTATGGGTTTCTATCCACCGTTGTTCGCCAGTTTCGAGAGTAAAGGTTTCTTCGATAAATAACTCTGGTTGATTTGATTCTATTATCCTTTGATCATCTCTGGTATATTTTTCCACTTCCCCTGGGAGTATGGGCAAATCAAAACCAGTTTTACCAACAATATCTTTCGTAGATGATAAACCGTGAATTTTTGCTAATAATTGATTACAACCAAGAAAGCGACTGTTTCTATCTTTCCAAAAAATAGGAAACGGAATAGTATTGATGATGGTTTCAATAAATTTTTGTGATTGTTGTAAACTTTGCTCTAATTCCTTAAGGGCGGTAATATTTGTTAAACCGCCAATAGAGCCTGTATTTTCTCCTTTGTCATTAAAAGTAAAGGTACAGTTAGCTATGACCCATATCACTTTACCATTAGGATGTAAAAAACGATATTCTTCTGACCAATAGGATTTACTTTCAACGGCTTTAATCCATGATTGATAGACTCTTTGGGCATCTTCGGGGTGGAGGCGATTTGCCCATCCTTCTCCTAAACATTCCTCAAAAGTGATGTCTAAAAGTTCACTGGTTTTTTGATTAATATAAATACATTTACCCTCGGCATTGTTGCGATATAAACCAATAGGCACTGATTCGGCTAATTCTCCATAACGTTTTTCCGTCTCTCTTAAGGCTATTTCCGCTAATTTCGTTTTAGTAATATTGCGAATATTAATCAAAAATTCTTGCTCATTTAAGGCAACAATTCTTGCTTCTTCATAGTTTGTTTCGCTGTTTCGAGGTAAAGAATAGTCGAATTTAACTACTTCTTTGATTTCCTGACAAAGTCTCATGGCATCAAAGATTTTTCGGCAGAGATAATCAGGGAAAATATTGGCAAGGGATTTATGCAAAAATACATCAAGGGGAATATATAATTGATTAAAACGAGGGGAGGATTGATGATCGGTAATTACTCCTTCGGAAGTTATGGTTAAAAATAAGTCTGGTAAGGCGTTAAAAATTGCACTCATCTTCGCATTTGCCTCTAAAAGCTGATTTCGGACTTTATTTTTTTCGGTAATATCTTGTAAAAAAGAAACAATTAAATTAAATTGGGGTAGGTAGTTTACACTAACGATTAAATCGAGAATCGTTCCATCTTTGGATCGATGTTGGGTATCAAAGGATGTTTTCCCCCATTGCATAATCATTTCTGTTTGTTCTTGAACTGTTTGAGGATTAAAGTTAAAATCAAGTTGCCATATAGGCATATCTAGTAATTCTGATTTTGTATAACCACTCATTTGACAGTAGGCTTCGTTAACTTCTATTAAGCGAGGGTTTTTTGTAGAGACATCGACAATCCAAACTCCATTGGTAGCAGTTTCGAGGATGGTTTGATATTTTTGCTTTTGGGTTTCTAATAAATTTTGATTCTGGTTTTCTAGTTTTTCTTCTTGTTGTTTTTCTAGGGTAATATCTTTGATGATGACAACATAGGCAAATTGTCCTCCCCAAAGTGTCTCATTTTTACTCATGGATAATATTTTTCTTCCCCCTTTCCCCGTTACTTCGATTTCTGTCTCTTTCTCGCTGACAATGGGAATGCCAAAATCGCTTCCGACTAATTGAGATAATGGCTTATTCAATAATTGAGTGCTGGTTTCGTTGGCAAATTGGATCACCCCAGTGCGATCGAGGATTAAAATACCATTATGGGTGCGATCGAAGATAATATGGAGAAATTCTTTAATTTCCTCTGTTTTTCTGTTTCTTTCTTGGAGAATAATAGCTTTATAGTCTATATTGCACTCTGGTAATTGTTTTGGGCAACGTCTATTATTCAGGGATAACCGCAGAGAATGTTCTAGTAAGATAGGGTTTAATTGATTGATGACTAAATAATCGCTGATACCTTGATTTAAAAATTTTCGTCCCCTTGTAGCGTCTTCTGTGAGTAATATTAGAGGATTAGGGAAGATTTTATGACACCATTCAATAATGTTGCCTACGGATAAATTAATGATACAAAGATCATAATTACTTAAATTAGGATTTATTTCTGCTTCTTTGATATTTTTTACCCAATCTAAATGATAATTGCCATAGTCGATCTGTCTAAGTAATTCTCGGAGTATTTGATGATTCTTCTGTTGGGGTTCAATCAGAAGTAGATTGGTGGCTTCTGAAGTCATAATCTGGCAGATTATTTCAAGTTTGCTTAAATTATGACACAGGAAAAGAATTTAGAATTAACTAAATTTATTTAGATACCCTGCTAAGTTAAACTGACTTAACCGAAAACAGTTTCTACCTTCCTCTTTTGCCCGATAAAGAGCATTATCGGATTGATTAACTAGAATATAAGGATCTAGATCCTCCGAGGGAATCAAGCTACAAACACCCATACTAACAGTAACGTACTTGCTAGTAATAGAACCCTTATGAGGAATTGCTAATTCTCTTATTTTTTGTACAATATATTCACATATAATAACACAACCTTCTAAGTTGGTATTGGGTAAGACAACCACAAATTCTTCCCCGCCGTAACGGGCGATAAAATCGCTAGGACGTTTTAAACTCGATTTGACGGCAAGTGCGATCGCCCTTAGCACTTCATCTCCTCGCAAATGACCATAAGTGTCATTATATTCTTTAAAACAGTCAATATCAATCATAATCACGGATAAAGGTTGTTTTTCTCGCCGCAGACGATACCATTCTTTTGATAACAAATCATCGAAATAACGGCGATTATAAACCTCAGTTAAGCTGTCAATATTGGCAAATTGTTTCAGTTTTTCATTGGCAATTAATAATTCCTGTTCAACTTTTTTTCTAGCAACTATTTGTTCATTTAAAAGGTTTTGATAATGATAAATTTTGAGATGAGTGTCGATACGACAAATCACTTCCGCCACTAGAAAAGGTTTAGTGATATAGTCCACACCGCCCACTTTAAACCCCTTTATTTTTTCTGATAACAATTGCTTTGCACTCAGAAAAATAATCGGAATTTTAGAAGTTTTAGGATTATTTTTAACTTGCCGACAAATCTCATAACCATCTATTTCAGGCATCATTATATCTAATAGTAGCAATTCTGGCGGATCATAGTTAATAACTTTTAATGCGTGTTTGCCAGACAATACCCTTCTAACTTCATAACCATAATCTGTTAAAATATCAGAAAGAAACTGGATATTTTCTATTTGATCATCAACAATCAAAATATCACCCTTTTTCTGTATTTCACTATCTTGATCATTGTTTCCATTCGTTTTGTTATTCATTTGTATTGCTTAATCGCATTAACTCTTCAAAATTAAGTTGATCCGCCAAAAATTTTAGAGATTCTCTTATCGTTTGATATTCCGGAGGAATTTGCTCAATAGATTGTATTATTCTGTCATATCTTGCCCCTAAAGAATCACAAAAAAGTTTCTGTCGCCATAAATCACCCATAAACATGAGATCTTCAGGCTTTAATACTACCATTTCTTGACTTTTTTGATTGTACGGGATAGGACATTGCCACCTATGAGGAAATTGCACCGATTGACATATAACGTTAAATTTCACTTTGCTACCTTGAGATAATTGACTACCGACTTTTATCTCTCTTCCTAATAAATTTGTATAAGTTTGACAAATAGCTAATCCTAAACCACTATCTTCTCCTGATTTTTTGCTTATACTTCCCTGAGTAAAAATCTCAAAAATCTTATTTAATTCATTTTCAGGAATCGGGATTCCTCTATGTGCGATCGCAAACTCTATATTAACACTCTCCTTCTCACCTACCTCCCTTGTTAAGACTTTTACAGTTAGTGTTACTGAACCTTGATGGGTGAATTTAATGGCATTATTAATTAAATTACTAATAATAGATTCTAATTTCCCCTGATCTGCTTCGATATAATCGGGTAAATCAGATTCTTTAATTAAAATAAAGTCTATATTCTTGTTTCTGGCTTTGAGGGTAAAAATTTCCTCAATGTTGTGCAAAAAATCAAAGAAACTAAACGGATGTTTATTAACACTTAATTTTCCCCACTCAATCTTTGATGAGTCAAGAATTGCGTTTATTTCGTTTATGAGTAACAGTAAATGTTCTACTGATTGATTGATAATTTTAATATATTGTCTCTGTTTAGGGGTAATGTTATCATCAAAACTTATCAGTTGAGTAAAACCTAAGATCCCATTAAGTGCATTTCGCCATTGATGACTGATGTTAGCCAGATAAATACTTTTAGCTTGAGATACTTCCTCTGCTTGTAATTTGGCTTGTTTTAATTCTCTCTCCGTCTGTTTCTGTTGAGCTACGTCATACAATATTGATATTGCATCAATAACATCACCTTTCTTGTCAGGGAAATTTGGTGTTTTGTGAGTTTCTATCCAATATTGTTCGTCATTTTCAAGGGTAAGGGTTTTTTCAATAAATAACTCTGGTTGATTGAATCCTATTTCTTGTTTGGTGGGGGAAAAACCGAAAGGAGTTTTATCGGTTCGGCAGGATAAATCCACTAATTCTTGACGAGCTTTAGTCTCTAAAGCTAAATTATTAAAAGAATCTTCATTTTCAGAGGTCATAGAGTTGTTGCCATTCCTTATATCAACAAGAATTTTTAGTTTTCATTCTAATTTATTAAGTTGTCAATGTCAACTTAATATTTGTTAAGATTTATGTCTCAAAAAAAACAACCCTATCATCATGGTAATTTACGCCGTCATTTTATTGATGCAACGGTAGAATTATTAAAAACTTGCGAAGTTAGTCAGCTTTCTCTGCGAAAAATTGCAAAGACGCTTGATGTCTCTCATAATGCTCTTTACAAACATTTTCCCAATAAAAATTCACTATTGACAGTGATAGCCGAAGAAGGGTTTATTATGTTTCGAGATGTGCTTCAAACGGCGGCTAATAAATATCCAGATCTACCTTTCCAACAATTACAAAATACGGGTATTGCTTATGTTAAATTCGCTTTAAAATATCCCTCTTATTATCGTATGATGTTTGGTGCATATCGAACTTCTCCTCTCCCCAAAAATTTTAATATTGTTCAAACAGAAGAAGAAATGTCCAATATCTCGATCGAACAATTAATTGAAGGGGTAAATACAACGGAAACAGGTTTTAATGCCAAGGGTGAAGCCTTCATGGTATTACTTAACATTGTTATTAAATGTCAAGAAAAAGGATTAATTAAAACAGATAACCCGAAAACTCAAGCCTTAGCTGCTTGGTCAATTGTTCATGGTTTAGCTATGTTATTGATAGATGGTCAAATTTTAATTACAGAGGAAAAATTGACCACTTTATTGTCAGTATTAATCTTACAATTGCTCATAGAAGGATGGCGTAAATAGAAAATCATCTTATGCTGTATCACAAGCCGTCAGCATCAAAATTGGCATCTGTTGACGGTGCGATCGCAGTTTTTGATAGAGACGAAAACCATCTAGGTAATGATACACAATACATTGTATATTTTGAAATTAATAAAATTTGTTTAATACCTTCCTCCCTTTTTCTTCTCTTAACCAGTAAAATAGTTAAAATATGATGAAACACGATATAGCAATTATTGGCGGTGGAGTAGTTGGTTTAGCCACAGCTATGAATTTACAACAAAAATACCCCCTGCAAAAAATAATCCTCATGGAAAAAGAAGATCAATGTGCCACCCATCAAACAGGGCATAATAGTGGAGTGATTCATTCAGGGGTTTACTATCAACCGGGTAGCTACAAAGCCAAATTAACCACTCAAGGAAATCAAGCCTTAGTCAAATTTTGTCAAACCCATAATATTAACCATGATGTCTGTGGAAAATTAATCGTTGCCTGTCACGAAAAAGAATTGCCACCATTAGAAAATCTTTATCAAAGGGGTTTACAAAATGGCATTGCCGTCACGAAAATTTCGAGGGAAGAAGCGAGAGAAATAGAGCCTTATGTTAATTGTATTCAAGCTATCAAAGTACCTACTGCGGGAATTGTTGACTATAAACAAGTAGCGGAAAAATATGCAGAAATATTTACTAATAATGGCGGTGAAATTCGCTTAAATACTAAAGTTATTAATCTTAAATATCAAAATTCTGAACATATTATTATTACTAATCAAGGGGAAATTGAGGCTAAATATATCGTTAATTGTGCAGGATTATATAGTGATAAAATCGCCAAATTAGGGGGAATAACCCCCAAAATGAAAATTATCCCCTTTAGAGGCGAATATTACGAGTTAAAGCCCGAAAAAAGCTATTTAGTTAAACATTTAATCTACCCTGTACCGAATCCAGATTTTCCCTTTTTAGGAGTCCATTTTACCCGTTTAATTAACGGTAATATTCATGCAGGACCTAATGCCGTTCTATCGTTGAAACGAGAAGGCTACAAAAAAACAGATTTTGCTTTAGGGGAATTTTTAGAAACTGTCACCTATCCCGGATTATGGAAACTGGGGAGTAAATATTACGCTGAGGGGATAGAAGAAATTATACGCTCATTTAGTAAAAGTGCTTTTGTGCGTAGCCTACAAACCCTTATTCCAGAAGTGCAAGAAAATGACATTATTCCTTCTCCTGCGGGAGTAAGGGCGCAAGGGTTAAATGAAGATGGTACTTTGGTACAGGATTTCGTTTTATTACCCACAGAAAATGCCCTTCACGTCTGTAATGCCCCTTCTCCTGCGGCCACTGCCTCTCTGAAAATAGCAGAAGTAATTTCTCAGAAAGTATATATAGTATGATAAAGAAACCCTGTTTTCGTTCTTTCCTTGTCTCGTCCTCACCTAACGTTAAAAACCTGCCCTTGTGAGTTGTTTCGCCCCTTCCCCCTTCCAAAACATAGTGGATCTTCTCGCCATCGAGCTAAATGATATTGCTATACTAGCACCATAAACAAATAATTTTTATCATCCCTTTTATTCAATATAAATTAACATCTAAGATGACTGTTCACATAAAGCTCAATGAACGCCATCATAAAGTATTACGGGCAACTATAAAACATTATATCGCTACCGCAGAACCCGTGGGGTCAAAAACTCTGATGGAAGAATATGATTTTAGTGTCAGTTCTGCAACTATCCGTAATGCGATGGGAAAACTAGAAAAAGCAGGTTTTCTTTATCAACCTTATACTTCTGCCGGGCGTATTCCTTCCGATTCTGGTTATCGTGTTTATGTGAATCAAATTTTAACGGATCATAATACTACTAAATTTAAGATTAATTCCTTTCTCGATGAAACTTGGTTTAATTTATCAGGGCGTTATGAAGTTTTATTTCAGAAAATTACGAATATCCTTGCAGAAATTAGTGGTTGCATTGCTTTAGTAACTCTCCCCCAACTGACTGGTAATATTATTCATCATTTACAGTTAGTCAGAGTTGCTAACGATAAAATTATGTTAGTGATCGTCATTGACAATTATCAAACAGAGTCTTTTGTTTTAGATATTCGAGAATTAAAACCAGATACGGAAAATTCTCATCCTGAGATAGTTGACGGTGAATTAAAAATTTTGTCTAATTTTTTAAATCATAAATTAAAAGGTCAATCTATCGGAGAAATTAATCATTTAGATAGTAATTCTTTGGATACTGATTTTCAAATCTATAAAGATTTTATCAATTTTTTAGTAACTAAAATTAAATTAAATTATAATTTTTTTCAAAGTACACCAATCTTGTTACAAGGTTTTTCACAATTAGTTAATCAACCTGAGTTTGCCTGTATAGATCAGATTAAAATATTGCTTAATTTTTTAGAAAAAGAGCAAAAGCAACTTCTGCCTTTAGTCTATAATATTAATGATAACTTGGAAGAACAAAAAATAAAAATTCATATCGGTTCAGAAAATCCGTTAGAATCAATGCAATCCTGTAGTTTAATTTCTGCTTATTATTATCAAGAAGATTATCCCGTGGGTAGTGTCGGAATTATTGGACCGACGAGAATGCCTTATGAACAGGCGATCGCACTTGTGCAATCCACCGCTAATTATCTTTCGGAAAAAATCTAAAAAAAAGAAAAAGAATCGACTTAGATCTTAACTTATTACTCGTTACTCCCTACTCATTACTCAAAAACCCAACTATTCATATTCCCTACTGAAATTTCGTACACCCAAAAAAAAATGCCCCTCACCACAAAAGGTAAGGGGTTTTTTAATTCACAATGAGGGTAGTTAACTCAAAAACTACGCTGCAACGGCGGTTTTAGCAGATAATTCACCTTTAGCATATTTAGCGGCAAACTCATCTAAGCCAACTTGCTTGATTTTACTTGCATTACCAGCAGTCCAGAATTGTTGATAGCGATCGGCACAAACTTGTTTCATATACTTCATAGAAGGTTTCATGAAGTGACGAGGATCGAAGTTAGAGGGATCTTTAGCCGCCGCTTCACGAATAGCCGCAGTAATGGCTAAACGGTTATCGGTATCAATGTTTACTTTACGAACACCACTCTTAATACCTTTTTGGATTTCTTCTACAGGTACACCGTAAGTTTCACGGATTTGACCACCATATTGGTTGATCATTTCTAACCACTCTTGAGGTACAGAAGAAGAACCGTGCATTACCAAGTGAGTATTAGGTAATTTGGCGTGGATTTCCTCAATACGGCTAATAGCTAAGATTTCACCAGTGGGTTTACGGGTAAATTTGTATGCACCGTGGCTAGTACCGATGGCAACGGCTAAAGCGTCAACTTGAGTACGTTCAACAAATTGAACGGCTTCATCGGGATCGGTTAAAAGTTGAGAGTGATCTAATTTACCATCAAAACCGTGACCATCTTCAGCTTCACCCATACCAGTTTCGAGAGAACCTAAGCAACCTAATTCCCCTTCAACACTAGCACCAACGGAGTGAGCAACTTTAACAACTTCAGCAGTAACGCTAACGTTGTACTCGAAAGTAGAAGGACTTTTAGCATCTTCTTGTAAAGAGCCATCCATCATAACGCTAGTAAAACCATTACGGATAGCAGAATAACAAGTAGCAGGGCTATTACCATGATCTTGGTGCATGGCAACGGGAATATGAGGATAGGTTTCCACCGCCGCTAGGATTAAATGACGGAGAAAATTTTCTCCAGCATATTTACGAGCGCCACGAGAAGCCTGTAAAATAACAGGGCTATCGGTTTCGTTAGCGGCTTCCATGATTGCTAAAATCTGCTCTAAGTTGTTAACGTTAAATGCAGGGATACCATAATTATTCTCGGCGGCATGGTCTAACAATAACCTCATGGGTACTAAAGCCATAAATATCCTCCTTAATTTTCTTTTTATTTTATTTTAGAATTTTCTTTGTTAAGAATCTTAACCTATTATGGGTCAATCTTAGGATCTTTTTTAACTTTTGTGTACTTTACTTGCAAAAATTTAGCGATTTCTTCTTCCTCTCGACATTCTACCTTCCCCCATCATATTTGCCCATTCCTCTCTTTGCTCTGGGGTTAATACATTTCTCATTTCCAACATACTTTCAAATCTGAGGTTATGAATTTTTTGATCAAGGGAAACAATTTTCTGATGCTGCGATCGCATCTGTTCTTGACTTTGGTTATTACGCATCATTTGACTGAGAGTATTTCTTTCATTGCGAATTTCCTCCCTTAAACTATTGAACTGGGGTTGATATTTGTTGCGTATCTGTGCCATTTGATTTCTTTGTTCGGTAGTGAGATTTAATCTTTCTACTAATTTTTCTCCCTTATCATCCTTATATCCTTTCTCGTCATCATCCCAACGTCTTTGGGCGATCTGATGAGATGAAGAAGCAGAGGAAATATCTCCAAAAGCATGATTCTGAGGATAATCTACCGCTAAGGCGTTACTTGTTAAACCGAAACTGGCGATACTAGCACAAATTAAAGAATAACGAATGATCTGATTCATAATCTAAATCCTCCCTAAAAATAACGAATAGATAATCAGTAAAACTATTTGATTACTGGCTCTTTAGACACTTTGTTTTTGTCCAAGGTTCACTAAATTGCGAAAAACAATTAGGAGGAATATAAGAACGAGCGATCGCATCTTGGTGATGAGATAGGGTAAAATAGGAAAAAATTTTATTGTGATTTAGGTTAAATTATGCACACCCACAGCATTGATTCATGGCAACATTCCCATAGTTTTTTACCATCAAACCAACAACAAGGAGAAAAGAAAACATGGCTAGTGTTAATTATCACCCTTGTGATGATGGTAGCGGAAATTATTGGGGGTACAATATTTTCCTCTATGGCATTGTTAGCCGATGGTTGGCACATGGCAACCCATGCTGGTGCATTTATTATCACCCTATTGACATATCATTTTGCCAGAGTTAACGCCCAAAATCCTCAATATACTTTTGGCACGGGAAAAGTTACCGTTTTAGGTGGTTTTGCCAGTGCGGTAGCATTGGGAGTAATTGCCTTTATTACTGCCATTGAATCTCTCGTTAGATTATTCCACCCTCAAACGATTCTTTTTAACCAAGGGATTATCGTAGCTATATTGGGATTAATTGTGAATCTGATTAGTGCTTTTTTATTAGAAGATCATGATCACGATCACCACCATGATCACCGTGATCACCATGACCATCATCAAGATCATAACCTAAAAGCCGCTTATTTTCACGTTTTAGCGGATGCTTTAATATCGGTTTTAGCTATTGTGGCGTTATTAATTGCGAAACAATGGGGCTGGATTTGGATGGATGCGGTAATGGGTTTAGTGGCTACTTTTGTGATTGGAAAATGGGCTTGGGGTTTAATCAAGGATACCTCTAATATTTTACTCGATGCAAGTGGCGATCGCACCATCAAACAGGAGATAGCAAATATCATTGAAAATGACGGGGATAATCGCATTGCTGACTTACACTTGTGGAATTTAAGCGAGAACCATTTATCTGCTAGTATTAGTATTGTGACTCATAATCCCCAAAGTCCAGAATACTATAAAAATTTGTTGAAAAATGTGGACAATTTAGCTCATATTATCGTTGAGGTGAATCATTGTCAAGGGAAATCTTGTTTTCCCCTCCATCATTAGACATTTCCAAAAATAGGAATAATAGGTTCCTAGTGAGGGCTTTAGCCCTTATTATAATAAAGATATAGTTGATGTTTATTAGACATTTGTGATAAATACAGGCAAGATACCTGTTTCACGGTGAAAAAAAATCTCAATACAATTACCATTAAATCATAATCTCGTCAGAATGAATGAATGGATTATTTATAAAGAAATAACTTTTGAAGCCGCCCATAAATTACCTCACCATGACGGCAAATGTGCCAGACTACATGGGCATAGTTGGAAAGCAAGAATTTATGTCCGTAGTAATCACTTAATCAGCGAAGGCACGAAACAAGGGATGGTAATGGATTATGGTGATATTAAGGCTTATGTGCAACCTATTTTAGATCGATATTTGGATCATTACTACCTCAATGAATCTTTAGAGTTAGACAATCCCACTAGCGAGGCGATCGCACTTTGGTTATACAATAAACTAGAGTCAATGGGAATGCCCAATTTATATGCCGTAGAAATCCAAGAAACCTGCACGGCGGCGGCAAGATATATGAAAATAAATAAATAAAAAACATCCCCATAAAAAAATCAGAGAAGTAATTGAATACGCCCAACAAAAAGGGTGGATAATAAAAGAATCTAATGGTCATGCTTGGGGTATTTCATACTGTTCTTATAATGACAAGAACTGTCGTAGCGGAAAATACTGTAAAATAGGCGTTGCATCTTCATGGGATGACGCATTAATGTATAACATAAGCGGAAGCTAGAAGATACAAAATATATTTTTTTGCAAACTTTTTGAAATCATCCCGCAATGATGCAACGCCAATCCTCTGGCAGGGAGATGCGATCGCACAGCAAAAACCTATGCCTTCTATAAAGGTTGAACATTGTTCAACCCCTACCACCTGACACCTCGAAAAAAAATTATAGCTGATTACTGAATAATAAAGGTAAAATGAAAGGATAGTTTATTATTACTGTAGTTAAAAGTAAAATGTAACGATAGATTACAGTCAATGGTTTTTGATTAACATATTTTATTAGTTCTTTTATTATTTGATTGTGCAATCATCTTGGTTTGAATCTCCAAAATCTCTATTTAATTCCACAAGGAATTATCGTGTATCTTCTACAATTTTTCGTCAAGCCACTTTGGATGATGTGGAGGGGATTGCAGAAGTATTAACTCTTGGTTTTAATAATTTTAATGATCTTACTTTCTGGCTTTATCCTCTAATCAAAATTGGTGTTTGTCAGGATTTGCGTAAGCGGTTACAAAATGATGAACAAAAAAATATTTGTTTGATTGCTATTAATATAATTCAACGTGGCAATAAAGTTGAACAAGAAGTCTTAGGTACAGTAGAATTATCTTTTCGAGAGCGTTATCATTGGCAGAAAAAAGAAAAATACGCTTATATTGCTAATTTAGCAGTCAGCGAAAATCATCGCCGTCAAGGTATTGCTAGTGAATTATTGTTCCGTTGTCAACAAATTGCTCAAGAAAAAAACTATGGGCATCTTTATCTTCATGTTTTAGCCAGTAACCATGACGCACAACAGTTATACATTAATAATGGCTATACTATTCAAGAAGTAGAAACGGATTTGTTTAGTTTATTTGTACCTAGTCAACGGCGTTTATTGATGACGAAATCTCTATGACTATAACAGAAGGCGATGTGCGTAGTAACTCTTACGGCGAGTTAACCTCTGAATGTAGTTTGGAGGAATTTTTGGCACAAAAAAATCTTTTGATTATTAATCCTAGACGCAAAAATGGATTAATCCTGATTAAAACCTATTATGCCGAATTTGCAGGGCCGGGCGCGATCGTGGGGGGGTGTTTTGACGAGGATTTAATCAACGCCATACCTGTAGGAAACTTATCTTTAATTAAGCCCCAAGATTTTCAAGAAAAACAACGGGCTTATTTAATTCGTCGTCAGTGGGTAAAATTAATTAAACAGATTACAGATAACCCCATACCAAGACAACGGGCGCAAGTAATACTTAATCAATTTGAACATTGGTTCGATAGCAAAACCGCAGAAAAGGTCAGTGACGAGATTTTTGCCTCGATTGTGGGTGTTTTTCCAGAGACGATTAAAAAAACTAGAGATTTAGTTAATCGCCTTTAGGATTAAGGCAACCAGTTTTCATCAAGAATTTGCTCTAAAGTTGCCATTTCGTTTTCTGGAAATGTATTAAGAGGAAGTTGAGAGTGTTGACTCGCCATTTTTCTCCCATCTTCATAGCATAAATTAAACTCATTTTTAAGATAATTATTAAGACTAGGACTATCTGTCAATAATCGATTAATTTGTTTACGAAAATTAAAAATTTCCCTTTGCCAATGACCTTTATTTCTTTCTTTTTCCGATTCCCAATATTGTAGAATTAATAGATGTTCAATTAATTTCATCAACAAACTAGCTAACTTTCTTTTATCCCTCTTACTCAAATCTAATACTTCCTCAATTAAATTCTCTAAATCCAAATCAGAAAAATCCTGATTTTCTAACTTTTTAACGGTATCTAACACCCAGAGATTATAGTCAGTATCGTATAAACTTTTAGATTGAGTTTTGAATTGAGCTACCATTGATTGATCTCCTAACCAATTTTAAAATTCTTATTTTTTCCTCAATATCTCTTGATTTTAACTCCGAATTCCTAACCCCGAACTCAAAAGGTTATTCTTTCGTCTTTTCTTGTTCCAATTTTTCTTGTTCGAGACGGGAAGCAGTTAAACAGTCACGAATCCCTAAACATCCCCCCGGAATGGTCGATCGAGTATATTCTCCCCCCCAACAACAGCAATAGTAACGATTCTCCTCACTTAGATTTTTTACCCCTGTAAAATTAACTTTTTCAATCACCGCCCCTGTATATTCTCCTGTTTCAAAATTGGGGGCTTCGGTACGACTGCGAGGACTTGCGGTAAGAAAGTTGCCATAAAATAAACGGGTTGCTTTCATGTCAGCTCCCTGTAAATCTGCTTCATACAAAATAGTACGAGCTAGGTTCGTTTTGACTAAATCTGTCTTACTCAAATCCGTACGCACCATATTCGCTTCACTTAAATCCGTCCAACGCAAATCTTGTTCTGCCAAATTACATCCTGCTAATACTACTCCCAAATTAATTACCCTCATGCCAAATTGTCGATCCTCCGCATAACCACCTGAACCGTCTAAAATCGGTCTTCCTAAGTGACTATCCCTTTTTAAAGGAGTGATTAAACGAGAACGAGATAAGAAACGTAATATTTTGGCTTTCCCTGAGCCATCAACGCTACTTAAAATAGCGGCAGTTCTTCCCTCGGCGATCGCCCTTTCTTGAGGCCAGTCTTCCAATAAGCCATCAGGTCCTAAAATCAATTCTGAGATACCCTGAAAATAAGCATCGATGGTTTGTTGTTGGGTAATGCGATTTTGTTGGATAGTTAAATCTTTGGAGATAACGTACTGTTGCCATGCCACATAAACTGCCAAAACAGCGATCATAATTTGCCCTAACGCCCCTACCCATTCCGCCCAAGAACCAAATTCATCATATTTAAAGCGATTCAACCAATTGCCAATTGCCCCATAAACACCTAAATAATCAAAAAGAATTAAAGAGGCAATAACTAAGCCCAAAAAACCGACAAGGGTTTGTCTTTCTTGGGGGGTGAGGAAGAAACGAACCCATTGGATAGCGTAGGGAATCACTTGAATTAAAGCGAAAGAGAAAGCAAAAACGGATCCGATTAGTCCCAACCAATTATAATTTAAAATAATACCAAGAAAAGCAATACCTAAACCGATAAGAATTTTACCCGAATGAGATGTTTTTGGTTTTTTGAGATAGGTTAATTGTTTAGGCGGTATTAAAGAGCCATTAGTTTTATTTTCTTTTTCTGGGTTATTTTGTACTAAATTTGCTTCTTCTGCTGGATTTTCGTTCATTTTTGCTTGGTATAATAGTTCACAGTAAAGTAGCCATAATTAATTGGCGATGAAGGAGCGATCGCGCCTGTGTTAAACTAAAATTAGTCTTTGCGAGAATATCAGCAACGGTGAAATTAGCAGAGGGATTTTGAGAGCAATATTGCATAAAAGCAAACTCCTCATCGTCAATGGTGACTGGTTTAAATTGATAATCCAATAAACTCTTACTTTCCCAACCATAAAGACAAGGATTTAATTCAGGTTTGACAGTGAGTAATAAGTCATCTTCTTGCCAATCATAACGTGGTAAGGGGGGTTTCGTGAGGAAAAATTCATAATGGGTGATAGACTCAGGATCTAGTAATTCGATTAAACGATAACGTTGTTGAGGAGTGAGATTTTTAATCCGACTCATTAAGTTAGGATTCTGAGATAGGAGTCTTTCCGTTTGCCATACATCAGGATTAGAAAAGCCGATAAACTCTAAACCCGAACTATGGATAAACTCAAATAAAGTATTAATATTATAATCCGTTTCGCAGGGATGGACATACATATCAGCAAAACATTCATCCCGTTGATTTTCCCATTGCCATCTTTCTTTTTCCCTTTTCACCAGACGGTTATCTTCGGGTAAAGTAGCAAATATCTCTCTACCTACTTTCACCCCATCTTGATAGTCTCCTCTTTTATCCCCCTGTAAAAGTGCGATCGCCCCTTGCATTAATTGAATTTCCCATCTCCCCAACTCTCCATAGACGAAAATGTGCATAATACCCCCTTGTGCGAGTTTTTCTGCTAAGGCTTGAATGCCCGTAGTAGGCTCAGGTAAATGATGCAGTACACCGACACAATTAATTAAATCGAAACTCCCCTCTAACGTCACCGCCGACTCCAGAGGGAGTTGTTTAAAGGTGATGCTACCGTGAAAATTAGCTAAAACCCCAGATTTTTCTAGGCGTTTTTGTGCCGTAGCCAACGCATTTTCGCTGATGTCAATGGCGGTAATATCGGCAAAGGGGTTATGTAATATTAAATACTCTGTACCAGAACCAGTACCACAACCTGCATCTAAAATACGGATTTTCTGGTTATGGGGTTTAATACCAGTACAAAAATTATAAGCGGATTGGTAATGCCAACGCCAATTATACCCAGAAGGAGGCTCATCCAATAAAGGATCGGGAGGAAAGGGATATGTGTTATAAAGTTGTTGAACTGCTTTTCTTAACTCAGACATAAATTCAGGTAATTTATATAAATTCAATGGGGGATGAAGAATGGAGAAAACTTAATGACAAGCTCCAAACGGCTAATTGCTAACTTGTTCTATTATGGATAAAAGCCCAATGTGGGTAAACCGAGATTTTCTTCCCATCCCATCATCAGATTTAAACATTGTACCGCTTGTCCTGCTTGTCCTTTAATTAAATTGTCAATGGCAGACATCACAATCACTCTGCCTGTGCGAGAATCCACTTCTATGCCAATATAACCAACATTTGTACCACAAGCCCATTTTGTTTGGGGATAAATTCCTTTGTCTAACACTTCCACGAAAATCGAGTTACGATAAAAGGCTTTATAGACTGTGATTAAGTCATCGGTGACTAATCCGGGGTCAGTTAATGTACCATAGACAGTAGCAAGGATTCCTCTGGGCATGGGAATTAAATGGGGTGTAAATTGGATTTTTACGTCTCTACGGGCTAAATCAGAACAAATTTGCTCAATTTCTGGGGTATGACGGTGTTTTGCTACTCCATACGCCCCTAATGATGAATCTGCTTCCGCTAACAGAAGATTGATTTTCCCTTGTCTGCCTCCGCCGGATGTGCCTGATTTGGCATCGATAATGATGGTTTCGGGTAAAACTAATCCTTGTTTCAAAAGGGGTGCTAAGGCGAGTAAACTAGCGGTAGGATAACAACCGGGGCAACCAATTAAGTTGCTATTTTTGATTTGTTCCCTATATAATTCTGGTAAGCCATAAACTGCTTTTGCGGCGGTGTCGTTATCTTCCCTTTCGGTTTTATACCATGCTGTATAGGTGTCTAGGTTTTTGAAACGATAATCGGCGGATAAGTCTAATACTTTACAACCTTTGGCTATTAATTGAGGTGCAAATCCACAGGCTAATCCGTTGGGAAGCCCTAAAAATACTATTTGACAACGAGATGCGATCGCATCTAAGTCAATGGGTTCAATTTTTGTCTTAACTCGATGATGTAAATGGGGGTATAAATCGCCGTAATCTTTTCCTGCACTACTATCTCCTCCTAAATAAACCACCTCTAGTTGAGGATGATCTAATAATAACCTAACTAATTGTACGCCACCATAACCAGACGCACCGACAATACCAACAGAAACTTTACTCATAATTGCTAAAGACGATAATTTTTAATGATACTGTTGCTGAATTTTAACCTACATTCTGCTTATTTCCAGAAAATATTAAAACAAATATAGCAGTTGGTTATGATTCAGAAGAATCTGGGGAGGATAGGTGTCAGGTTTTAGGTGTCGCAGAAAAATACTCATAATTAAAGCAAGAGAGCTTTAGTCTGTAAAAATATCTGTTAAATCTAACACAAAATTTGGTAATATTTTTTCCCCTGAAATAGTCAAAGGATTATCAAGTATTATTACTGATTGATTTTGTTGATAAATTTCGATAGTTTTACTTTCAGGATCGATCAACCAACCTAATTTTAAACCATTGTCTAAATATTCTATCATCTTCTTTCTTGTTTCTTCTATGTCGTCATTAAGGGATAATAATTCTATCACAAAATCAGGACAAATAGGAGCAAATTTGCGTCTTTCTTCCTTGGTTAATTTTTCCCATCTCTCTAATTTTATCCAAGAAACGTCGGGCGATCGAATCGAGCCATTAGGTAATTTAAACCCCGTAGAAGAATCGAAAACTTTACCTAGTTTTTTGTTATAATTCCATAACCATAATTGCCCTAATAAACTAGAGTTTTTTTCTCCTGTTTCACTTCCTGTCGGCGACATAATTATCAGTTCTCCTGCTTGATTTCTTTCAAAATTTAGGTTTTGATTAAGTTGACAAATCTTGCTAAATTGTTCATCATCAAGAATTAAAGTGGGATTTAAGTTTAGAGTTAAAGTCGTCATGTGCATCCTCTAATATTTTTATGATTAAAGCTCAATGCCTAACTGTTTTAAGTAAGATAAAATTTTCCCAATTAGTGAAAAAGTTAAAGAGTTATCGAATATTTAAGACAAATTTTAGAAAATATTGATCAATGTTTGGCGGAGGAAGTGCGATCGATCTTATCAAGAAAAAGGGGTGCGATCGCCAAAGCTAAAAATGCTTATGAAGTAAATGTTTGGGCTTAGAGTACTCTCCAGAAAAAATTTCCTCAAACCTCAGCTATTTTTGAACAACTAAAAAAAGTCCATCAGACAGCCGATAATAAGCCAACGACATTAAGAATCTCAATAACTGCAAAATCTATCTGGAGTTTACTTACTCCGAACTCCGTTAATTCCTAATTGAAATAGCTTTTCGCCTCTTGGGCAACAATATCTAAATCATCTTCGGCTAACTTTTGTAATGCCTCTTGACTTTTTTCCCCCCCTAATTTACCCAATGCTTGGGCTAAACGATGACGAATTTGCCAATCTGGATTATCTACAAAGGTTAGTAGTAAATCAATGGCACGGGGATCTCCTAATTCTCCTAATGCACTAATTGCGGTAGTTTGTAACAAAGGATTATCCCCCAAAAGTGCCTGATTTAAAACTTCAAAGCCTTCAGGATGCCCTAATTCTCCCAGTGCCGCAATAATACTAAATTGCAATAACCATTCCGAGGTTTCTTCATAAACTTTCTTTAAATCGGGGAAAGCCTCCGTTAATTTTAATCCAGCAATGGTATCTGCTGCTGCCGCCCTCACATCGGCTTCGGGATCGTTATATAATATGTCTAACAATAATTCTAAGGATTGCTGACGATTAACGTCTCCTAAACTATCTAACTGAGATACCGCCGCATAACGCACTCTCACATTGTCGTCTTTGAGTATTGGTTGAATTAAGTCATACGCAATCTGATGTTCGAGTTTTTTTAGTTCATTTATACCTCGGATGCGATCGCCAAAATTCTCGGAATAGAGTAATTGTTCTACAGATTCAGGTGTTATAGTCATTATCAATAAATTATTTTTTAATCGTTTGATTGGGGTAGGCAAGGGGTAAAGTTTTAATTAGAAATTAGGAATTCGACATTCACTAGGGTTGAATATATTTAACCCCTACATTATTCATCAGCCATAGCACGAATAATGTCTCCCTGAGTGAGAATACCAATTACTTTCTTCTCAGAATCAACTACTGGTAAACGACGAATTTGTTTTTGATGCAATAATTGAGCTGCTTGTTTCACCGTTTGACTACTATTAATTGTAATGGGTTTATCACTCATCACATCAGCCACAGTTTGCCCTAATGCTTTATGAATCTCCTTTTCGTAGCGACTGGGGTTTTGTAAATAGATAATACTATCCAAAATCATAATATACGGAGGCGGTTCAACTCCCGTTTCCTGCCACATTAAATCGCTCTCTGATAATACCCCCACTAACTCCCCATCGTCATTAATCACAGGCATACCACTAATTTTATGTTCCACTAAAAGTGCGATGGCTTCTTTTAAAGGGGTTTCTGGTTTAACAGTGATAGGGGAAGAACTCATCACCTCAACAACAGTTTTATTCATCTGATTTGGTTAAATTTGATTTTTTGACATTTTTTTGACATTAGCTTATTGTATCAAAATGCACAAAGACCTTAAAACTCAAGTTACAATTCCTCAAAATAACCTGAGTTCCGAGTCAAAATTCACAGATTTTGAGTAAAGATCGCTTTTTCCCTTGCATTTTTTTTTATCCTTCGTTAGAATATATAAATGTGAGCAATTCACTTGGGGGCGTGGCGGAATGGTAGACGCTACGGACTTAAAGAAAATTGAGCCTTATGAGGGAAACTTTATAAGTGTAAGTTCTCAAATTCAGGGAAACCTAAGTTAACAATAGTTGATAAGGCAATCCTGAGCCAAGCCGATTAATCGGAAGGTGCAGAGACTCGACGGGAACTACCCTAACGGTTTAAGCCGAGGGTAAAGAGAGAGTCCAATTCTTAAAGCTAGACTTAGCTGTAACGAAAGTTGCGAAAGAATGAAAATCCGTTGACCTTAAACGGTCGTGAGAGTTCAAGTCTCTCCGCCCCCATACTCTAAAACTCTGCGTTGCATCATTGCGGGATGATCTTGTACAGTAACAAATTGTTTGTCATCGGTAACAGATTAGTATTAGTGTCGTCTTAACAAATTAAATGACGTGATCACAAATTAGTGTCATCTAATTGGGAGCGGAGAGACTCGCTTTCAATTCTCAAAGAGAATTCTTCCTCGATCGAAAGTGATTTGCTAACCGCGCATTGCAGTAAACCTGCACCCTTATTGCTGGGAGTGCGCCTAGTTTCTCTATCCATAGACAGACAGCATCAGGGCAAGTAGTTAGCAGGAGCAGAAAGCAGACTTCTGGTAAGAAGTAAACTACTCCTCATTTTTCATAGAACAGAGGTTATTAAAACTTGATCTACGGCACTATTGCCATTATAAATTTAAAAGGAAAATACGATCAATCGTTTTGTTTAGTCTCGATGAAAGATTGTATCTAAGAGAGTTTTTAGTCCAGAATAAAAGCATTTCAATTCCGACAGAAGGTATTTTCTTATTTCAACTTTATTCAGCCCTATAACGATCGAACTAACGAATAAAAGCATTTCAATCCCTACAGAAGGTATTTTCTTATTTCAACTGCTACTAGTCAGAATCCTTATCAAATAAGGCTTGTGAAGACAGTTTGCGTAAGCCCCCCTTAAAAATACTAAAATTCTGATTTTCGATCGAATTTTGCATTTTATTAAAACGCTATATCCCTTAATTGATAAGAGTTTTAGCGATTGCGTAAGGCTAAAATCAGAGTTTGTGTCACTCGTACATTTTAACTAACGCTTAGATAGAGATTCCTCCTTGCTCAGAGGTGGTTTGATAACAACGACATTGGTAAACCCAAACTCTTATTGCTGGGAGTGCCCCTTGTTTCCGCACTGAAAAAGTGCGCAGCATCAGAGAGAGCAGTTATCAGGGACAGAAAGCAAACCTATTACTAGGCAAACTACCCCTCATTTTTCACAGAACAGTGGTTGATTCAACTTGATCTGCGGCACGATTAGTTCTAGTGTATCTCAAGAAATTGATTTTGTGCTATTTCTTCTTGAAATTTTTTTCATTAGCACTTTTTACAAGTTGCAACGCTTTTTCCGTCAATGTGCCTTGTTTAGCTTGTTTAGCTTCTTCTACCACAATACCAACTTTTAAGGAGATCAATTTCACGTTTTCAATTAATCTGCCATAACTCCATTGATGGACTTGGACTCGATAATCTTGAGCATATTTCTTTTGCCCTTCTTTGTATTCAGGGATTCTCTTTTCTGCTCTCACTTGAATTTCTGCTTCAGTAATCGATCACCTACGGTGGCACTGCGTGATCGCATATCGGTTAATCGAGGAACAAAAATAGTTGATACTTGATATTCTTGAGCTACAGTGAGAATGGCTTTAGCAATAAGTCGATCGATGTATTCTCCCAAATTAGACTCCCCTTCTTGCTGAAAGTTAAATCTTTTTCTGGCTTTATGGTTTTGATGACTAAGTTTTTGTTTTTCTGTCCTCCGTCTTCTCAATAGCCCATAATCTTCTCCTAGCAGTTGTTTCGTATTTCGATAAGTGATTACTTGATTTGTCTCTATATCAACAATGGCGATGGTGACAGGCTGTTCTAATCCCATAGCTATTCCTAAATAAACATTAGGCTTTCCTTGATAAACAGGTTTACTAGGTCGAGGAAAGGTATTATTGAGTTTCGCTAGAGTAGAATTTTTACGGCGAATAAAAGCCTTTTGAGTATCGCTTAATTCCTCTTTTGCTTTCATTAGATCGATTATCTTGGTAACTTCTTTTTGCTTTTCTTGGGCGATCGAGCTTGTACCTTCTGCCGTCAAACAACGAGTTTCAAAAGTACAATGTAAATAAAGTTTATGTCTATCCCATAACTCTCCTTTTCCCTCATCTTCTTTCCAAATAATCATAGCTGAACGGAGGGTGAATAAAGCACTCGACAATTGATCTTTACTCGCTTTTTTTAATTCCTGATCCTCATAAAACCTCTGAAAATAAGGTAATTGACGACGATCGCAGTATATCTGAAAAGAATGCTCCCCTAAGCCATTAAAACGAATCGAAAGACGATGTTTCTCATTAAGACTCCATTTTAAATCCTCATTGGTTTCATAAAGAATGGGATAGGGAATTGATGTATGATTTTGCTTGAGAATGGAAAACCAAGTATTTGCTTCCGTTTGATCAATGGGTGCAGTAGTAGAAGCAGTAATGAGAGTATCAAGCCATTTTTTGCCTTCTAAATCCCTTCCTAAAGGTATTCGACTTTCAATTTGTCTGTGTAATTTTGTAATTTTAATCTCAACTTTACGCTTCAAATCTTGATATTTTTCCGTTGTTTCTGGTTTTTTAGGGATAGCACAACCATTCTTGAGTAAATAGACGATCGCACTTTTTATCTCAGGCTTTTTTGTTTTGCCATACTTGTCAAAAAGAATCGTGGAAATTCGATCGTGACTTACTGTTGAGTCTATGGAGTCAAGAATTAGGGTTGCTTGTTGTTGTAAGGATTCCAGAGAATTATCAAAATGTTTAATTAATTCCGTGTCAGGTAGTAACATTTCTAGCCAACGAAGATTACCTTGTAATTTCCAATCCAAAGTTTTTTGAACTTCAAACCATGATTTGTAAATATAGTCGATGACTTTGTTAACGGAGGCATAAAAACGAGATGGTTGTCCTTCAAAAGGGTAATTATTCTTGAGTTCGGCTATTTGTCGGGCTAAAAAATCTTTAGGTAATCTTTTCTTTATCCTCCACTCAGGAAAATCAGGATGTTGCTTTATCCTTAACAAAATTTCGTTGATAAGAGGAGTATTTTTTTGTGCCATCAACTGCCAAAGAAATTGGCGAGTATCACGAGAAGCGATCAAACGACATTGAATAGTGACATGAGCCATAGTTAACAAAAATGTTTAATTAAACATATTTGTATAATAGCAAATCATTTTATAATTGTGGCTATGAAACAGGAATTATTTTTTAGTAGCAAAGATATATCAAAGATTACGGGTTGTTCTCTCCGACAATTGCAGTATTGGAGGGATAAGGAGATTATTGTGCCGTTTATTATGGCGACGGGTACGGGAAAAAGAGCCATCATTTACTAATACCGACTTTAAGAGGCGTTTTATGGTAATTGCGAATAATGGTACGGTTCAGTTATTGCCTTATCAACGGGAAGATGCGATCGCACTTCTTGATCAGGGGAGGTCGATCGTGCCTTTGTGGATTGATCAGATTCATAAAATTTTAGAGATAAACATTAGACATCTCCAACAATTAAGATTTTTCCTTGGTAGTTCGGGCTTCTAGCCCGATTTATGGAGATGTCTATTAATCTATGCCTTACCGTTAAGTCTTGAAATCTTTGTCTAAGGACGATTTCGCCAACTTCCAACTCTGGGAAATATCAAATAAACGTCTTAATCCTTTCCATAAACATTTTATTCCTGGTTCTCCATCTTTTTTCCTCCCCAAAAATCCTCCCAGCTTTGCAATCCAAATAATTACTGTTTTTAACGGTGGAACTACATTTGGAGGATCGCTTTTTTTGTGTATGCAACAGTATAACGATTGCCACTCATCTTCACTGAACACCAACTCACTACTCATATCAGGATTATTTCTGCTCTCATATAATAACCATAATAATCGACCTGCGACAATCGCATAAGTGGCTAATGCTTTTTTGATCCTTTCTGCTGTTTCTAGTTGTATTCTAGTTATAGCTTTTCTACCCCACATCCACTTTTGAGGACATAATGATAACGCTCAATTAACCAACGATAGCCATACCATTTGATATAGGTTAAGACATCCTCATGGTGGGTAATCGGTAACGTTGTTAACAATCTCCATTGTATTCCTTTCTCTCC